>NZ_JACIFP010000002.1 GCF_014197435.1 Gordonia humi | reverse complement strand
AGGGGTCCGACGACTTCTTCCTCGTCGGAGACGAGGAACGGCGACAGCTCGCTCCCCAAGCCGAGCGCATGTGCGAGTGCTCGTCGTTGATCGGCGTTGGGCATGCGTACGCCCTCACGCCAGGCTTCAACGTCGAGGTCAGAGAAACGTTCCCCCAGGTTGGCGGACACCGACGCTGCGAGCACCGAGGAAGTCCCAGTCTCGGGCCGTTCGAGGGAGGCGAGGTGACAAGCCTGGCTCAGGCGCTCGTTGAATGGAGTGCGGGCTGGTGTCATAGCGTTACCTCTGTACTGCCTCTGTAATGCCTTTACGGACGGTTAGAACGTTGATCGGAGCATAATATCTCGCCGCTTCGCACGCCAACGCGCCTCAAAATCCGGGATGTAGTGCTGGTCTTGTCCAGTGAGACGAGCGCCCGCGAGCCAGCGACGATACAACTGTTCACGCCGAATCTCTTGATCGTCTGACAATGGCGAGGTCAGGTGCGGTCGGAACGGAACCTCGATCGCTGGGGGGATCGAGACACCGGGCCCACCGACGCGCTCAAGAACTTCCGTGGCGTACACCGCGGTGAGCTTCTGAATCACACGGCGCAGGTCGGCCGCGGACGGAGCTGCTGCACCCAGATCGGTCAGTTCGATCAGCATCGCGTCGCTAACGCGGACGAGCTCGCGGATGATGTCGACCGGTGTACTGACCGTTGTGAAGTTCAGCGCGTCCGAAAGGTTCATCGATCCGATGGGGGAGTGTGGGCCATCTGCGTTCACACCGGCGAGGAGCCCCGCAGCCGTACCTTCAGGCCATTCCAGACCTACGTCTAGACGACGAAGAGTACTTGGCCGCGGCGGAGACGTCGTGGCAGTCGGCTGCTCTATGCGCGCGAGCGTGGTATCCGCAGGCCCTCCACGATCTTTAACTTCCACACGCGTTAGCCCGAGGACACGACGCCGTTCGGTGACAGCGACCGCTAGACGGCGCAGATCGTCGGATACCTCAGCCATGATGGAAACCGTAGCCGATGGACTCCCAACTATTGTGACCCAGCGCCGTTCACTGCGAGATGAAATGTCGGCTCGGTCCCACATATCTATCAGAAGCTCAAACCCCGTCACGGTTTTGCATGATATATGCCGTACGTATGATGTTTCTATAACGCTTGTGTGTTGCCTAGGAATCGCTTACTGTAGGCAGCCAAGGGGGCGAAGCGAAAGTTTCTACCCCTCGCTAGCAAGAAGGACGTTCGCGGCCTGAACGCAGGGCCAGATTGCCGTCAGATCCTGCGTCCAGGACCGCGAACTGAGGTTGGGTCCGTCCGATGCGGTAGGTGAGCACCGTTCGGGACCCGTGGTTGATTCTACGGGTCCCGAACGGGAATTGCCTTCGCTGATCTGCGAGGTAGGTTCTTGTGTCCGTTCGATCGAACTCGTTCGTGAACCGTCGTCGTTGGCGCATGCCGGCGGCGCTTGCCGCGGTGGGACTGGTCTCGGTGTCGACGATCGCTGCACCCGTCGCGGCTGCCGATACCGGGGCAGGGTGTTCGCCGTTGATGGCGTATCTGGTTCCGGGTACGTGGGAAACCTCGAAGGGCGCGTCCTGGTCAACGCCGAAGGGGCTACTGGCTCCGGTCGGGAAGAAGCTCTCCGAGGATTACACGTCCTCGATCACGGTGTTGTACGCCGGGTACGAGGCCAGCGCGTTCGATAAGGGCAAGACCTACGAGGCATCGGAGAAGGACGGCGTCGCCCGGTTGACCGCGGTGATGAAGCGCTGCCCGGACTCGAAGATCGTGCTGGGCGGGTTCTCCCAGGGCGCTGATGTCGCGGGGGATCTGGCATGGGAGATCGGGCACGGTAAGGGCCCGGTCCCAGCGTCCTCAATCGCCGCAGTGGGATTGATCGCTGACCCCAAGCGCGGCGACTCGGCGGTGGTCGGCCCTGCAGTGGACGGGCAGGGCATCACTGGTGGGCGCCCGGGCGGTTACGGCGCACTGTCGTCGAAGATGTTCTGGCTGTGCGGTGAAGACGACAAGTACTGCAACGTCACGAGCAAGAATCCGTTCCTGGCCAAACTCGGCGAAACCCTGGGGGCACCGTTGACCGGTGATAGCCCGGACTTGTCGTCGTTGACCTCGAACTTCGGTACGGCTGATCTGGCGGGGGCACCGTCGACGGCTGACCAGCTCGCGGACTCGGCCGACGGCCTGTCAGCGCCGACGTCGTCGGGGACGGGTTCGCAGATCGCGGCGGTGTCCACGCTCGCGCAGCAGATCCTCAACACCTTCACCCCGGTCTTGCAGACCCAGCAGTGGATGAAGACCACCCCGGGCGCGAAGTCCCGGCTCACGGGCAAGGCGGACTCACCGCAGGGGCAGACCCGCAACGTCCTCGGACTCCTGGACGGGATGGACGTTCCCGGGATCATCAAGACCGCGTCGTCGATCGTCGACACCGCTACTCAGGCGCTGGGCACCACACGCCCCACCCCAGCCGTCGTCGAAGAGGCACCGACCACCACCGCGCCGGAGACCACGAGCACCGAGGCGAAGTCCACGGAGGCGGAGTCCACGGAGGAGACGCCCTCGGTCGCGCCGACGTCATCGGTGGGGGAGAGCAGTCCGCTGCGGGAGTCGACGGAATCGACTGAGTCGACGGGGGCACCGTCGACCACGAGCGAGACGACACCTGACCTGCCTGACACCGACGAGACTGCGACTGCGGGTGTAGTCACCGATGACTCGGTGGCCACGACGACGGGGGAGCCCGATACCCCGGTGATCGCCAATGTCGGCGACTCCGTTGCTGATCCTTCGTCAGCGGATCTGTCGGGGTTGGCGTCGTCGGCGTTGTCGTTGGCCTCCCAGGTTGCCCCGCTCTCGGATCAAGACAAGGGGTCGTTGCAGACGGCGTCGCAGGTAATGGGCACGCTGCGTTTCGACACGATCATCTCCCAGGGGATGAACGTGATGGCCGCAGTCACCTCGACCGACTATGCGGGGATCATCCGCAACTTGCAGGTGCTGCCGCAGCAGATCGTGACCGGCAACATCAAGGGCGCTCACCGCACCGCGGGCATGCTGAACAACCAGTTCTCGCCGTGGGTGAAGATGGCCGCGCAAATGGATTACAAGATGGCCGGTCAAATCGTGACGATGATCCCGGACCCGTCCGGGTACACCCAGATCGCCGGTCTGGTCCTGGATCTGTTGGGCAATGTCGACATCATCCGCCTGGCGCGTGATGTCGGCCAGATCCAGGAAGTCGCATGGAAGGTCGTCGAGACCGGTAACCCACTGGCACTGGGTGATCTGCTGCCGATCTCTCTGGATCTGGCATCGGTCGCGCTCGGGGTGTTGCAGCCCGGCCAGAAGATGTCCCCGGAAATGCTTGGTAGTGGGGCAACTACCGAGCAGGTCCAATTCGCCAAGTCCGTGCAGGGTCAGGACTTCACCTCTGTGGTGTCGGGTCTGACGACACTCGCGAAATCTGACGGGGCGAAGAACCTCGCGGAGTTGGTCTCCGAAGGATTGGATGCCGGGTCGTTCCTGGCGTCGAACGCGCACGTCACCTCGTACACGAAGAAGCCGGTCTACGACGGGAAGACCGGTGTCGATTACCTCTACGACCGATTCAGGACCGCACTAAGCGGCTAACCCACACGCCGCTGACGCGGCGTGAGTTCTCTACACCCTCACACGTTCTTGATCTGCCCGGGCGGGGCGCGAACAAGCGACGAATCAACGTAGGCGACAGTCAGGAAGGGCGATGGCCGCACAGCAGTCGCAGACAGCTACCAAGCTGACGAGCATCGGGCTCGTCATGCTGGTAGGTCTGCTCGGCGCGTGCGGCGCATTGATGCTCGGCGGCTCGGAAGACCCGCCCCCGGAAGAAACCTCATGCCTGCCATCGGCAACAGCGGTCGCGAACGTCTCAACGGGTTCGGGGACCATGTCTGCGGCCGCCGACGAAGCGGTCAAGGCCGGTCAGCAGCAGGGCATCAGGGTCGCGGTCGCGATCTCCGATGCCGGGAAAACCGATGCCGCACTCACGGTCGGTGACAAGGGATTGTTGCCGTCGGCGTCGGTGATCAAGCTTGCTGTCGCGTTGGCCGCCGGTAAGAAGATCGACGCGGGCGCTCTCACGATGGACCAGGTCAGGCCGCTGTTGACGCCGATGATTCAGGTCTCGGACAACAACGCGACGAACCAGCTCGTGCAGCTGGTCGGCGGCGCGGAACAGGTCAATGCGCAGATCCGCACACTCGGTGTCACCGATGGTGAGGCCCGGTTGGGTCGGGCGTTGGGGTCGGAGTTCTCCGGCGCGGACCCGAACGTCCTCTCGATCGGCGGCGTGTCGAAAATGTTGCAGATCATCTACGACTCCGACCGCAACGTCGGTGGGGGACCGAAGATCTCGACCGCCTCGGCGGCACCGATCGTTGCGGCGATGAAAGCCCAGCAGGTCAACACCAAGTTCGGTGCGGTTCTGCCGCATGATCAGATCGCGCACAAGACCGGTGAGCTGACGGGGACCTCGCACGATGTCGGATGGTTCTTCGACGGCGACCGGTGGCTATCGGTAGCGATCCTGACCTCCAAACCCAGCGGCGGGGATCAGGCTGCGGGCAACGAGATCATCAAGAAGTTCGCCAAGAAGGTCTTCGACGCACGGAAAGAACCCGTGGTCGGCGGCACCGCTGACCGTGCACCACCGGCATCGTCGTCGGCGACGCCGTCGAGCCAGAGCGCCCCCGCCGATGGTGGAGCGGGCGACGGTACGACGATGCCGATCAAGACCGGGGACTACCAGCTGTCCTCACCGTTCGGCCCGCGTGGCGGGGAGAATCATCAGGGATCGGACTTCGCTGCGCCGTTGGGGACACCGATCTACGCCGCCCATGAGGGCAAGGTCGCCGCCTCGGGTCCGGCATCAGGGTTCGGCAACTGGATCATCGTCGATTTCAACGACGGTAAAGCCTCGAACGTGTACGGCCACATGCGCGCCGCCGACCTCAAGGTCACGACCGGCGACACTGTCAAGGCCGGTCAGCAGATCGCCGCCGTCGGTAACGAGGGCCAGTCGTCGGGGCCGCATCTGCATTTCGAGTTGTGGCAGGGCGGGACCCGCTTGCAGGGCGGGCACGCGGTCGACCCGATGCCGTGGCTGCGCGGAGCCTCGCAGCCCTCGGGGAGCGGCGCGAACGTCGAGCTGGTCGGCGCGGTCGATCGCGGGACCGGATGCGGCGACGTCGCGACCGGTTCCACCCTCAAACCCGGATCGGTCCCGGCCGAGTTCGAACCGTGGATCATCAAGGCGGGCACGGTGTGCCCGGAGATCTCCGCACCCTTGATCGCCGCCCAAACCCACCAGGAGTCCGGCGGCTTCCAAGTCCAAGCCACCAACCCCAAGTCGGGTGCGGCCGGTCCAGCCCAGTTCATGGCGGCCACGTGGGCAGCCAAGGGCGTCGACGGCGACGGCGACGGTAAGAAGGACATCTACTCGATCGCAGACTCGATGATGTCGATGGCCCACTACGACTGCGAACTGCTCGGCATCATGCGCGATGCGATGTCGGCGGGCAAAGTCCACGGTGACCTGGTCGAACTCACACTCTCGGCATACAACTGCGGTCCCGGTGCGACGTTGGCAGCAGGCAGCCCGTGCCAGAACGCCGAGACCCAGCACTACATCAAGATCATCCCGGCCCGTGCCCGCACGGTCTACGCCAACCCGGACGCTGACACCCCGGTGTCGGGGGAAGGGTTCGGTGGCCGGGTCGTCGCGGCGGCAATGAAATGGCGCGGCACGACTTATGCGTGGGGCGGCGGCACCGGCAGGGGCCCGTCGATGGGAATCCGCGATGGTGGTGTCGCCGACTCGTTCGGCGACTTCCAGAAGATCGGTTTCGACTGCTCAGGACTGGTCATCCACGGCGTGTTTCAGGCATCGGGCGGCACGATCGAGCTTCCGCACTACACGGTCTCCCAACTCAACGACAAGCGCGGCAAGCCCGTGACCGGCGGGCAAGCTAAGTGGCTGCCCGGCGACATTCTGTTCCCGGCGGGTGGCAACCCGCAGCACGTCGCGATCTATATCGGCGACGGAAAGGTCGTCGAGGCTCCCCAGTCCGGCGACGTCGTCAAAGTCTCGCCCGTGGCCTCAGCCGTCGGCGCGAACCCCGATGCAAGGAGATTCGGATGAACCACCCCACCACCGCTACCCGGGTGATCGCCACCGCCGTGGCCGCGGTCGCCACCGTGGCCCTGGCGACCGCATGCGTGAGCCCCGATGCGGACCAGAGCACGTCGTCGTCGACGCCTGCGCAAGCCCAGCAGTGGAATCCCGGTGACGAACCGTCTGAGTCGACGACGTTCTCGCCGCCGAACCTCACCACGCCGACTCCGAAGACGACGCTGCCCGGCGGGATGCGCGTGGACCGCTCGGATGCGAAAGCGGTCGCGGCCGCGGCGGTGACGATCTGGTTCACCTGGGACACCAGCACCGATCAGAGCCGTTCGGATGCCTCCGCTCGCACGGCGCCGCTGCTGAGTAGATCGCTCGCTGATGCGGTCCTGGCCGATGTGTCGTTGCGCCCGGACGGGCAGTGGCGTCAGTGGGCCGACCGTGAAGCCACGATCACGCCGAAGGTCACCAGTCAGGGCAACCAGGGTGCGCCGGACTCGCCGACACGCAAGTACTTCGTGTTCTCGGTGGTCCAGACCGCCCAGACCCCGGCAGGCCAGCAGATCGGTGACCCGACCTCGACCACGGCGTGGGTGATCACCGAGAAGACGGCGAACGGGTGGGAGGTGACCCAAATCCAGGAACAGCAATGACCACACCCCCTCATCGCACCGATCTCACCTCACTCGAAAGGACACCGATCAGATGACCGCACAGCACTCCGCCGGTGACGACGCCCTGGGCTTTCTGGCCCCGGCCGCGCCGACCGACTACAGCGCAGAACCCCCGGTGCAGCTGCGTAGCCAAGGGCTACGCCGCCGCGCCCCCGAACCGCAGGAGGAGCCCGTGACCGAACCCACCCCGACCAGCGACCCCGCCGCAGAGACGGCCGCCTCGACAGAACCGGTCGCCGAACCGCAGCCTCCAGTGGCACCGGTCGCCGATGATGTCGAGCCGTCGGCGCCGGCCGTGGCTTACAGCGATACCGCGGCCGAACCGGCCGCCGAACCCTACAACCCGAACCCGTACGGTGTTCCGACCGCTCCGCCGGACTACGAGTACACCGACAACGGCCAGTACCAGAACGCGGGTTTCATCCAGCAGCCGCAGGGTCGGGTGTTGGTGGACCCGGACCCGCAAGCACGCCGTCTCGACGGGATCGGGCAGGCCCGTCCGGGTCTGTTGGAGACTGCGGCCGGTATCGAGGACGATCCGGCCGAGTGGGGATGGCGCGGGCGGCTGAACGCTCTCGGGATGCATTTGCGGCCGCGTCCGGACTCCGAGGAGGTCCGTCACCGCCAGGACATCGAACGCATCCGCCAACCCCTCTCGGGTTTCTGGAAGGTCGCGGTGTTGAACGTCAAGGGCGGGATGGGTAAGACCCCGACGACGATCATGCTCGGGAACACCTTCGGCCAGTACCGGGGCGGCGGTGTGGTCCTGTGGGACTCCAACGAGTCCAAAGGCACCCTGTCTGAGCGTGCGGCGACCTCGGCGGCCCCCAACGGTGGACAGCCGAGTGTGTGGGACGTACTCGAGCACGCCAGCGAGCTCGCGGGCCCGAACGCCCAGTCCGGGGCGCTCTCCCATTTCCTGCGTAAGCAGCCGACGATGGACGAGATCCTGGCATCGGACCAGTCGTCCAAGCGGATGAAGGCGATCGGCGCGGCCGAGTGCGCGGCGATCGAAGCAGTCCTGCGCCGGCACCGGTCCGGGGCCATCATCGACACCGGTAACGATGACACCTCGCCGAACTGGCAGTGGGTCACCGAGAATGTCCACCAGGTCGTCATCCCCATGCCGTATCGCCGCGACGCCGCGGCGAAGGTCGTGCAGATGCTCGACGGAATGCACGCCCGCGACCTGTCCGCTCTGGTGTCCACGGCGATCGTCGCACTCGCGCCGGCACCCGGCGCGTCCGATGCCGATCGCGACGACATCATCGAGGAGCTGCGCGGGCAGGGCGTGCACCGGTTCATGGACATGCCGTACGAGCCTGCGTTCGAGGGCGCCGGGGCACGGATTGTCTACCAGCGCCTTCCGCTGACCACGCGCGTCGCCTACGCCGAGCTGGCCGCCGAGATCGCCGACTCCCTGGCCAAGTCCCGCTCGCGTGCAGTCGAGTTCGACGCCGGGATGGTCCCGCAGTCGATCGCCCGACCGGCCGAATACGACGTGCGCGGCACCCGCCGCGCCGCGCCGACACCGGGATATGCGCCGCCGATGGGCTACCCCGGTGGCCCGGTGACCGGGCAGATGCCGATGGGTGGCTACCCGCACCCGAGCGGGCAGTGGCCCGCACAGGCCCCCTACTACCAGGAAGGACACCAGTAATGACCAAGACAACCACACTCCTGCGACGGGCAGGGCTGACCCTGGCCACCCTCACGGTGGCACTACTCGCGACCGCCGTGGTGGCCGGTCACGCTTCGGCCGCTGAGGTCACCCAGCTCGCCGATACGTGGAACCCGATCGGGGACGTCACCCCGGACTTCTCTCTGTTCGGTCCGTCGGTCGGGCAGACCTGGCGTCGCTTCATCGCCGCGATCTGGGCCGCGTGCCTGGCCGCGTGCGCCATGTGGATGATCATCGCCGGCGCCAAGTGGTCGGCAGCGAACCGTCGCGGTTTCGCCGCTCAGCAGGTCGACGCCAAGTCCTCCTTCATGGACGCAGCAGTCGGTTTCGGCGTGTGCGCCGGAGCGTCCGTCGTCGTCGGCGGCGTCATCTTCGCTCTCGGCTTCTAAACCCCTGTCATCTCTGATCTGAAAGGCACCACATTATGTCTGCACACTCGCGTCCCTCCAACGTCCGCGGCCGCGGCTCCAAGAACACCTCTGTCGTGGTGGTCGACCACAAACGCCGCCGTATCCGCTGGGCGCTGGGCTTCTCGGCACTCCTGATCGTGTGCCTGATCATCATCCTCATCACCGCACTGATCTGACCAAGGGAGTACTCGTCATGGCGAAGAAGAAGAACTACAGCGGCATCGTCGCCGCACCCAACCCGGACGGTGCACCACCTGCCGCGACCGCCTCGCGTGGTGGCCGGTTCTGGCCGCGGTCACGCCCGGTCCTGATCACCGCGGCCGCGGTGATCGCCGTGGTGGTCATCCTGCTGATCGTCATCGCCTCGTGCAGCGGTTCCGACGACGGCGACGGTGTCTCCGAACCCGGTATCGGGTCCGCACACGGACCGACCTCGATCGAAGACGGTATCCCGACCGGGTTCACGCAGGACCGATCCGGCGCAGCGACCGCCGGTGTCGTGTTCACTCAAGCGGTCGATCAGGCCAGCGCCGGGCGTGTCTCGGGCGACAAGCTCGAGTCGAAGATGGTGGGTCCGGGCCCGTCAGCCGCGCTCACGGAGGTACTGAACAGTGCCTCCGATCGTGCCGAGCGCAAGAACGTCACGAATTCGGCTCCGGCGATGGTGACGGTCCCGTTGTTCACCAAGGACAAGGCCAAGGTGTCGATCTGGGCGGTGACGGTCGGGCAGAACGCATTGGGTGATTCCGGGAAGGTCGGCGTGGCCACGTTGTGGTCGACGACCACGGTCACCCTGTCATGGATCGATGACGACTGGAAAGCCATCGACTGGGAGTTCCAGTCCGGCCCCACACCCGAAGAGGCACAGTTCCCCGATGCCGGGTCCTCGCTCGCCGAGCAGGCCACCGCCGGGTACTACAGCTTCTTCATCAACTAGAAGGAACCTGGTATGAACCGGACACGTCTTGCACGCGGTGTGCTGATCTGCGTGGCGGTACTGGCCGTTCTCCTCTCCGGCCACGGCCTGGGCACCGCCCTGGCCGAACCAACCACCGACACACCGACCACGAGCACCGAAGAACCCGCCAGTGACGACAGCTCCTCCGACAGCTCCTCCGACGACTCGTCCGGCGAGTCCTCGGACGAGTCAGGGGAGTCGGGGGACAGCGGCGGGAAGAAGGAGCTTCCGAAGGGGTTCCCGAAGGATCTGCGCAAGCTGGTCGGGGGCACCGAGGAGTTCAAGACGGCGTCCTGGTTCACCGGCGCATGTTCATCCAAGGGCGGCGACGTCGCCGGTTACATCGGGCAGGCTCTCACCCACGAGCCCGAACTCATGTTCTGGCGGATGCCCGAGGAAGACCGGTGGAAGGTCCTCGAATGGCAGATCAAAAGCCAGGTGGGAGGTTTGACCGCTCCCTCACTCGACGGTGTGGGACCGGCGACGAAGGAGAACTTGAAGAAGGCAGTCGAGTCGGGCACGTTCCGCCCGACCGGTGCGATGTTGCCCGATGCCTATCCGACCGGTCGCAGCAGTGAGTGGCCGTCGACGTCACCGGTGTGTGCCGACGACATCAAGAAGTGGGCGACCCCGTCGATGACGACGTGGGGATTCAAGTGGGCCAGCCGCCCCGACGACGGGTCGGTGACGGCGATGAAAGCAGCCGCCGGGGAGCACGCCGAGGAGGTCGGCAAACGCATCGATTCCCCGTGCGAGGGCGATAAGAACTCGTTCCGGTTCTGCGAACACGCCTACTTCCTCAACTGCGACAAAGAGACGTTGCGTGATCAGAAGATGGTGTGCCAGCAGTGGAACACCAACATCGGTCGGATGTTCGCCGGGACTGTGAACTGGATCGATCAGAACAGGGACGTCGGCGACCGCTTGAACGACGCGGTCGAGGGCGTGTGGAAGATGTCTCCGGCCTACCAGTTCGGGCAGGGCGTGGCCAAGGCGTACAGCTTCTTGTGGGACAACACGATCGGGCCGCTGGTCGAGTTCGCGAAAGACGCCAAGGAACTGCCGGAGAAGTGGGCCAACTACTTTAAGTCCTCGGCGATGGACATGCTCGACAAAGTCCTTCCCGGGTTGGCCTCGGTCGGCGAGTTCGACCTCACGCAATCGTGGTTCCTCAAGTGGTACGCGATGAGCGTCGGCCTGGGGATCACGGTCATGATCGCGATGTTCCTGCTGGCCACAGCGTCGGCGGCCCGTAAGGGTGGCGCGGACACTCTGGCCCGCGACATCGTCGGCTATCTGCCATTGGGACTTGTCCTGATGATCTACACCCCGATGCTCGTCGGAATGCTCCAAGCGATGATGCACGCGTTGACCACCCAGATCATCGAACTCGGTGGCACCACGACTGACGAGCTCGTGGAGAACGTCTCGTCGACGTTAGGGGCGCTGACCGACAAGACGTTGGTCGGCGGTGTGATCGCGGGAATCATCGGGTTCGGGTTCATGGTGTTCGGCCTGTTCGCGGTGTATCTCGGGATGCTCATGCACCAGATCGGTATCCCGCTGGCGTGTGTGGGCGCGGCGATCGCCTACGGGATGCTCGTGTTTCCCAAGATGCGGCCCAAAGCGTTGAAGATCCCGCTGATGCTGATCTCACTGATGGCGTCAGTGCCGATCTTGTTCCTGATGTTGATCGTCGTGTTCGAGGTGATCAGCTCGGCACTGAACGATTCGACGACCGGCGAGGGCGATCTCGCCTCACTCGGCCAACTGATGCTCGCCGCGTTCGGGTTCTTCACGATCGGTGTGGCTCCGTTCGCGCTGCTCAAGTGGGCGCCGATGCTGCCCAGTGAGGAAGACGCCGATCGTATGGGTGACTCCGGCGGCGGGTCAGGACAAGTCGTCGGCGGCATGGGTATGGGCGGTGGCGGTGTGCAGCGCCGCATGAACTCCAACGCCACCAGCTCGCACACCTCCGGCGCGGGCAGTGCTCCGGCAGGAGGTGGCGGCAGCGACGCGGGCGGCGGCGGTGGTTCCGGCGGCGGGAAGCATGCCGCGCCCTCGGGTGGTCTGGCTAAATCCGGTGCCGGGAACCTCGGCAAGCTCGCTGCGATCGGCGGCGGCCCGGTCGGTGGTACCGCGGCGCGGTTGACCAAGGTCGCCGGGTCGGCGGCCGCACACAGTGCGGGCGGCGCGGTCAAGGCAGGAGCTGGGGCCGGGGTGCGGGCCGGTGCGATGAACGCCGCCAACCGTGCTCACGGCGTCGCCGCTGATTCGGCCCCCACCTCTCCCAACTAGATCCCAAGGAGCAGATCGTCATGAGTGAAGCACCCAGTGATGTGCGGTTCTCTGTCCTCGGCGGCGAGGTCGCCTCCCGCTATATCGGCGGTGTGTCCATGCCGGGGAAAATCCTGATCGGCGCGGCGCTGCTGCTGTGTGCAGGCGGTGTCCTGTTCGCAGGGAAGATCGGCGGCCTGCTCGGCGGCGGGCTGCTGCTGGGCGCGATCGGTGCGGTGGTGACCGGGTGGGGAGCGCGCAAGGTCCATCAGTTCCGTGAATGGCAACGCCGCCGCGGCGGTGAGCATGTGTTCATCGCCGAGGACGACGCGGACTACAACAACCCCGACCTCGACCCCGGATGGATTCGGCCGGTCCCGCTCGGGCACGTCGAACCCCTCGACCTGGACGGTACGGGCCTAGATGACATGTTCATCCTGTATCACCACAATCCGGGCGAGGCGAACTACTTCTCGATCATCCTGTCCGTGCAGGGCCTGGCCGAGGGGTTGCGCTCGGATGCCAAGTGGGCGCAGAACATGGATGCCTTCTCCGACCAGCTGCTGAATTCCTCGGCGCGCGAGTCCTCCCATATTCGCCGGATCAGCATGCTCTCGCGGGCGGTCCCCTCGGACATGACCCCGCACGAGCGGTGGGTCAGCGAGCAGGTTGCCGCGCTGCCTGCGGAGACTTTGGACATGCTCGGTGGACCGGACGGGTGGCCGATCGTCTCCTATGGCGATGTCATCGACGAGATCAGCCCCCACGCGGAAGATCACCGCTGCTACATGGTGGTGTGCATCGCCGAATCGGCCGAGCTGATGAAGCAGGCGCACCGGCTGGCGACCTCGAAGAACGCGCCCGTGGAGGGTGGTGTCGCGCAGATCATTCGCGACGAGGTCGCCCAAGTACAGCGGGCGTTGGAGAACTCCGGGTACGGGCGCGTCGACGTTCTCGGCGAACAGCGTGCGTGCGCAGCCATCCGCGGCATCATCAACCCGTCCTACCCGCTCGAACGCCACGAGGGTGTGCGGTGGGAGAACTGCTTTCCTTCCTACGTCGGCGAACCGGAATCGGTCGTGATGCGCCCGACCGGACTCGGCGCAGACACCACCGCCTGGCATACCCGCGTCGCGGTCGTCCCGCCGGGCAAAGTCGCACCGGTCGGGTTGGACCCGACCTGGCTCGCGCCCTTGCTGACCGGCGTCGACCCGGACGAGGGCGACGAAGCCGAAGGGGTGCCACGCTCACCGACCATCCGCACGATCGCCGTGAGCATGGATCTGGTGCCCGGACGTAAAGCGCGGACTGTGACCCGTAAGCACCGCACCACCGACCACGCGCGGGCGTTGGAGGAGCAGCGCCGTGGCCGGATCAGTGACGGTACCGGCGACACGATGGCCGAAGCGTCCGCGCGGCGGGCCGAAGATTTGAAAGAGGGCTCGGGCTATCACGGGGTGATCTGGTCGATGAGCGTGTCAGTCACCGGCCGCGACGGCGACGACTGCGACCGGGCGTGTGCTCGCGTGGCGACCGCCGCCGACGAATCAGCGATCACCGAACTCGAATGGCGTGACGGTGACCACGACGTCGCCTTGTTCTGGACTCTGCCCCTCGGGCGTGGTCTGGCCTCGACTCGTTTCACCCGCTGAGAAGGAGAGAACCAGCGATGACTACCACCAACGATCACGAACCCACCGCCGTCGCCCTCGACCCCGAGGAGCAGGGCCGGTCGATGAAACAGTGGATCCGCTACATCCTCGGCAAAGACGACCCCACCGCCGACGACATCAACGAACGCTACGTCACCGACACCGACACCGCCTACGAACACGATGATCACGATGAGGATCGGGAGCAGGTGGGGGAGAAGGTGTTTCGGCGCGAGCCGCCGACCCGTCAGCGGTGGTTGGACCGGTGGGGGTTCTACGAAGAGCGCCCGTCCGGGGCGTGGACGACCACGCGTCAGGCCGAAGCGCTCAACCTGGCGACGACTCGTCAGCCGGTGCAGCACTCGGGGTTGTTGGCCGGGCGGAACCTGATCGGCGGGGGCGCGGTCAGCCTGGACCCGTTCGAGTTGTACCGGCACAAGGTCATCAACGGTGTGAACGTGTGCGCCATCGGCGACATCGGTTCCTCGAAGTCCTCGGTCCTGAAAACCTGTGGAGTGACGCGGCAGTTGATCATGCGCCGCCAAGTCGCCGCGTTCGACAAGAAGCGTCAGGGCGATCGCGGCGAGTACGCGCCGATCGCCGAAGCCCTCGACTGCGAGTCGATCATCTTCCGCGCCGGGGGCGGCGGCGCATCGCTGAACCTGCTCGACCCGGAGATCTCCACCGATGGCCGCCACGGCAACGACGACGAATACGGAGTCGTCCCCGCCGGCCAGGAAATGCTGCTCGTGGCGGTGCTGCGTGATGCGATGGAACGGCCTCTGCCGCCGCAGGAGAAGGCCGCGGTGCGCCTGGCGCTCAAGATCGTCACCGAACGCGCCCGCGCCGCCGGCACCGAACCACTGCTGCGCGATGTCGCCCGCCAACTCCTCGACGGCGCGTCCGGAGCCTCCCACGAAGCACTCGACTACGTGCGCCGCGGCGCCGATCTCCCCCAGAGCATTCGGGATGATCTCGGTGACGGTGGCGGGTTCGGTGCCCGGTGGGCCTATGAGTCCCAGGCGTGGGGCCGCGACCCTGGTCTGGCGATCCTGGAACTGGTCGACGGCGCACTACGTGGCCTGGTCGACCAACCCACCTCGCCGCAGATCCGCGAAGCCCTCAAACGCCCGTTCGTGCACTTCGATCTGTCGGCCCTGCCCGAGCAGGGAGCAGGACTGCGAGTGGTGATGACCACGGCGCAGACGTGGTTGGCGAACCGGCTCGCCGCCCGTGCCCGTGATCGGCAGCAGACGATCGCGGTGTTCGAGGAAGGCTGGCACCTCGGCGAGGGATCGACCGGTTCGGTGATGCGCTCGAACATGAAACTGAGCCGTGGTCTGGGCCTGTCGACGTGGTCGGCGTTTCACCACCTGTCCGACCACTCCGCCGACTCCCCGTCACGCGCGTTGATGCAGGAATCCGATATCGCACTGCTCTATCGGCAGGGCCGCGAAGACGACGCGCAAGCGGTCGTCGACATGTATCACCTGCCACCGGAAACCAAAGACGTCCTCACCGGGTTGCACCGCGGTCAGTGCCTGGTGTGGATGAAAGGCCGCGACCCGATCCTCATGCAGCACATGCGATCACGCGCCGAAGTCCTCCTCACCGACACCGACAACGTCCTGGAAGGAACAGCATAATGAGTACTACACCCGTCGACGACACCCCCTCGGCCGATCAGCGGTCCAGACCTGCCGTGCACCGGCTGGCAGCAGCGACCGCCGTCATCGAGTATCTGCCGTGGCTGGCCCTCTACCTCGTGGTCGGCCTCGTGGTCGGCGACCTTCTCGCTCAGGCACAACTCGACGGCCTGTTTCCTGCCGACCGGGTCGCCGACTCCGACGTCGTCGCGGCCGCCGACTCGGTAGCCACAGGCAGCGCAGTCCTGGTCTCGGCCGTCATGGCCGGAGGGACCAGCGGATCGTTGTTGGCGGTGGTGTTCACAGTCATCGCGGTCCTAGCCATACTGGTCGCGGTCGTGCGACTGGCCGTTGCGCGCTGGCGCGGCACCGTTGCCACGTCCTCGATCGCGCGCAACTGTGTTCAGACCATTTCCCGCACCATCGCATCCAGAACGATCGTCTTGCTCATCGCGGCCGCTCAGCTGCACCAGCGCGGTGTCGGGCTTCCGGTACACACCGGGTGGATCATCACCGCAGTCATCGCATCGGCGGTCGCCATCATCACCGACTACCTCCGCCGCGCAGAGAACGCGCAGATCCTTCCCCGAGGCGCCAGCCTCCCCATAGGCCGCGCCATCGCCCGCCCCGCACCGGCAACCACCGAACTCGCGAAAGGAACATCGTCATGAGCACGCCCAGCAACCCCGACCGACCCCACGACACCGACGCCGACTACACGCAGGTGATGGGCCCACACACGCCGCCACCGCGGCCGCAGACCCTGGCCTACACCCACATCGACAACACCTACGACTCCACCCCGTACGAGTCTGCCGACCAGCTCTACCCGGGCCCGGTCGACCCCTCATACCCGACGTATCCACAGCAGGCCCCGCCCGCAGCACCGGCCGGCCTGGGTCCGCGACCCAGTTTCGATCCGGGCGTAGACCTACCGAAGTATGTGGGGAGCGCGGCCGTGACCGCCGCCATCGTCGGCATCCTCGCCTACGTCGGCGCGGTCATCATCGAGGCGATCGCGACCCGCTGGGTCGGCGTCGAGTACTGGACCGAGCACCAGCTCACCCAACCCGCGGCCGACGGCGTCCTGTGGGCGTGGGTCGCCGCCGGTGCGATCGTCGCCGCCGGACTGATGTGGCTGCTATTGAAGATCACGAACCTGGCCGGGAGCTTCTTCACCGCCCTGGCCGTTCTCGCGGTCCTCGCGTTCGGGCTCGTGGCACTACTGGCAGGTCCGTGGCAGTCCACGATCGGGCCCGCCGCCCTCGGTGTGATCGTCATCCTCACGATCACGACCCTGACGACCGGCTACACCCGACTGTCGGTCACCACACCCGAGCACTACTAAACCCCAGGCTGCGAGCATTCAGGAGAGACCGATGAGCTACCACGACTACCCGCCCCACCGCGGCACCGATCCCGCCACCACCCTGATCCTGACCCTCATGGGCGCAGTCCTGGGTGTTCTCCTGATCGGTGGCGGCGGACTCGCGGTCGCCGGAGCGATCTCCGGGCTCCTGTCCGGGCACGGGTGGGCCTGGCCGTCCGGCGGAGACGACCCGGCCCCGTTCGCCGCTGTCAAAGCCGCGTGGACCAGCCCCGGGACACCGGCCAACGGGTGGCCGGCGACCGCGCCGGCACCGGGCCCGGGCTGGCTGTTCTGGCTCGTGTTCATCGCGCTGCTGACCGCGATCGGGGTGTGCGCGTGGAAGATCTGGGCGTTCGTCGACGAGCGCAAAGCACGCCGCGAGATCGCAGAACGCGGGCTGGCCAGCGCGCAGGATCTACACCACGCGAATCTGACCGAGCACGCCGCCGTCGAACGGGCCCGGACCTCGCAGATGGCAGGTAGCGACGTCGTCGATCCGACGTTGGCAGCGATCTACGTCGGGGTGCACCGAGACTCGAAGCAGTCGGTGTTCGTCCAGCATCGTGACTGCACCCTCATCGAGGGGCCGACCGGCTCGGGTAAGACATGGCGGTCAGCAGTGCAACGGTGCTGGGACGCACCCGGCTTCTTGATGGTGACCACGACCAAGGCCGACCTGATCGCGGCGACCCTGGCCGAACGGCAAACCTATGGTGAGATCGCGGTGTTCGATCCCGAACGATTGACCGGCTGGCCGCATCCGTTGCGGTGGTCGGTCCTGGCTGGATGCCAGGACCCGACGATCGCGATCCGCCGCGCCGAGGCGATGGTCAAAGCGGCCCCGATGGACAACGTCAAGGATTCCTCGTTCTGGCAGACACGCGGCTCGGTGGTCCTGCGCTGCTGCCTGATGGCCGCCGCACTCGCCGATCTGCGGTTGAGAGACATTCGCGAGTGGGTCGGATCGATGGACGTCTCCCAGCCGTATCAGATCTTGTCGAAGCTCTACCCGGAGTGGGCAGGGGACATGCAGCAACTGATGACCTCGGAATCGTCGTCCGTGGGTGATGTGTTCGCGACTGCTGCCACGATGCTCGAACCCCTCGCCGATCCAGCCATCCGCGAGATGGTCGACGTCCCGGCCACCGAATCGATCGACCTGGCGGCCTTCGTCCTCCACGGAGCCAACACCCTCTACATTTCCTGCGAGGCCGATCAACCGAAGGTCGCACCGATCGTGGCCGCGATGGCCGCCGAGGTCTACCAGATCCTCAACCGACAATCCCAACTCGAACCCTCTGGCCGCCTTACGGTTCCCGCTCGCCTCGTCCTCGACGAGGTCAACAACATCGCCCCGATACCGGGTCTGCCGAACAAGATGACCGACTCCGGTGGCCGCGGAATCTGCATCTGGGCCTACGCCCACAACCGGCTACAGAGCATCAAACGATGGGGACGCGACGCCGGACAGGAATTCACGATCAACGCACCGAACCGCATCATCTTGCCCGGCCTTGGTGACATCGACGAACTCGAATCGATCTCACGACTGTTCGGCACCCGGCTAGAACAGCGGTCCGAACGCCCGGGCGATGTCCGGGAAGTACCCGTGCTCAGTGCCCAGGAGATCCGCGAACTACCCGAAGGACAGGCGTTGATGATCTACCGCAACGCTCGACCGATCATCGTCGAGCTGCCAACCGTGTGGGAACGCCCCGACCTCGACGCTGCGGTCACCGACTCGACCGCACTGTTCAACCACATCCGTCAGACGGGCAACGTCCACGCCCGCATCGAAGACCTGGGAAAGGTGGGCTAGCCCGATGGCCGCCGATGACGATGAGGGCACGCCCCGCGCCGGAGTGTTCCGGCCCTCGCGCTTTTGCTGGGACGGACTCGACAAGCACGCCGCCGAACGCCTGTGGGACGAGCTCGTGCGGTGGGTGCAGTGGTTCCGTCACCGCTACGAAGTCCTCGAAAAGGTCCCGCCCTGCTGGTACCGACACCCCCGGATGGTCGAAGAACTCACCGCGCTGATGACCGCGCACCGCGCGGCCTACACGCAACTGCACGCCGTTGGAAGAACCGGGCTACCGTACTGGTCGGACATGGCCGCCTGGCACGCCTACTACCTACGACCGTTCCTGGCCGCAACCGCCGATATGAGCACCCGATCGTGCTCGGCGCACCAATGCAAACTGATCGTCTTCGACGAACAACCCTTACCCGCCGATCTAGGGGAGTGGATAGACAACGACCTCGCAGCCCGCCGAGAACCCACACCCGAACCAGAACCCGATCCCGGCCCTGAATCAACGGGTGCAGCCGAACCAGCGATCGCACCCTCACAGATGTACGACCTCGTAGCAGCAGGCAAAGCCCGCACTGCCGACGTCGACGCCGGGGAACCCGAAGGCTGGTTCAACCTCGACGGCAGATGGTGGTCCCTCGACACCGACACCACGATGTTCGTGCCCGAAAGCTCGGCGTAACACCGAGCGCCCTAGAACTAGCGGCCTGTTCCGCCGGCCCGACTCCCGAGTCGGGTCGGGTGCCCCGGAACAAGCCGCTACCGGCGGCAGGAGAAGGCGTGCCTGGTCACTGTTGTTCCCCGCCCGGAACAGCGATCAGGCCCTTCTCCTGCCGCTCTTTGTGTCCTTGCGCGAGTGAGGCAAACGCGATTTGGGAACGTGCTACACTTGAACCGTAGCCATACCACTGCGGTGAGTATCGGAAGTGAACCCCAGGAGATCCTGCCGGACGACAGGGCCTGGGGTTTCGCGTTATCTCATGGTCTTTTTCTCACCCGTCAACGTCGATGAACGTGAGGGTAGGTCGCAGCTGGTCGAAGTGTGTCGAGTTGCCGCATCGGTACTGTGTGACGGCACCGCAGCACGCATCCGGTATCCACAAGAGTGGGTCGGCTGGACCGCCGACATGATCGATCCGAAGATCCCCGTCGATGAGGCGACGTCGCCGGATGAAGTTGAGCGCGTCGATGTCGCGCTGGTCGTCCTTACGGCCACGTGATTCGAGGATCGCACTCGTCACGCCGAGCGCGACCAGCTCGGGCAGCAGCCGGTCAAGGCAGAGCCTGCGTTGGCGTTCGGGTCGAGCGGCAGCTTCGGGAGCGCAGCGCACCGCGACAAGGTGTTCGACGTCGAGGCCCGCGATAGTAGTGACGATGAGCTCGTGGCGCCCCTCGTCGCGCCAGTGGACTTTACGCTGACCAGGCAGGAGCAGTGTGCGCATGGCTGCGCGGGCGACATCGACCGCCGAGTCCTCGATGATCGCCGCGCTGAGCATGTAGGTGCCGGGGTCCAGTCGTGCGTTGGACTGGGACTCGTCGATCCAGGCAGTAAACATCGAGGGCGGAACCTTCCATCGGCTGCGGAACGGGTACAACCCTACAAAGACCCTCCCCCGGGCTACTTCCCTGAGTCATTGCCGGTCAGGCAGCTACATGTGTCGGCCTTGCTGGTGGTGCGGTGCCGGTGGCGGCATGTGATGGACCTGCTCTTGGCGGCGTTGTTCGTCGAGCTGTTGTTGGCGGTGTTGTTCCAGTGCGGCGAGGCGGTCGAGTTGTTCTTGTCGACGTTTGCGGTCGAGTTCGGCGAGGCTGGCGCGGGCGTGTTCATGCGCGCGCATCTGTGCGGGGCGCGCGTCGCTGGGCAGGGCGGGGACTGCTTCGTCGCTGATCCCGTATTCGGCGTGGTAGGTGAGGAGTGTGTCACGGGCGGTGTCCCATGCGGCGGCGGTCTCTGGATGGCTGGGGCGGCTGCCGAGTTGGGTGATCCATGCCGGGGGAGTGCGCTCGAGTTCGCGGCGCGCAGCGGTGATGACGGTGTGGTAGCGCTCGTGCGCCTGCCGTGTCGCGTGGGCGGCGGTGGGGTCGTCGCCGGGTAGCGCGGCGGGCGGGGTGTGCGCGGTGGTGACGGCTCCAAGGTTCCGCAGGATTTCGGTGAGGTCGTCGATGTCGCGGTGGCATCCGGCGGCGGACACGAGGTGTTCGGGGGCGAGGCCGGTGTGGGCGTGGGCAACCGCCAGTGCTGCGATCAGGTCGTCGCGGTCGGCGTGTTGTGCCCACGTGCTCGTGGTGTCTGCGCCGATGGAGTCGGCCAGAGTTGCCAGTCGCTGGTCGGTCAGGTCCATGTTCGCGTGGTCGAGCGCGGTGCGGGCGGCGGTGACGGGGTTGGCGTCGAGGTCGTCGGCGGCGCGCCAGAACAGGGCTGCTGCGGGGATCTCGGTAGGCAGTGGGTGATGTGCTGCGGCGCGTTCGATGACCGGTTCGACGTCGATTCCTCGGGTGTGGGCGTCGTCGAGGGCGTGGGATAGTTCGGGCCAGAACGGGTCGGTGAGTAGGTGGGGGTCGATTGTTGTCGCGAGGTCGTTCCACCGCGAGGTATCGGGGTGGTGATCGATGCGTTCGGTTAGGCGTTCTTGTGCCTTGCGTGAGGCTGCTCCTGGTTGTGGCGGTCCCAGTGGTCGGGAGTCGTTGTCGGCGACGCGATGCTCTATGCGGAACACTGCGATGTCGGCGGCGAGCTCGTCGTCGATGTGCGGTAAACGCTGTCGCCAGGTCGCGGTGGCGTATGCGGCGGTGTCGGCGCGCACCTGGTCGGCGAGGTCGGTGACGTGCGTTCGGCGGCCGCGGAGGTAGTCACCATAGACGGGGTGATCGGCGAGTTCGGTGGGGATGCCGGTCAGCCAGGGCAGCGGACCAGGCGTGGCCGAGTGGTTGCCGCTGGCATCGAGGCGCCAGTCCAGGACGGCCGCTACGTCGATGGCGCTGTCGAGTTCGCGGCGGCCGATCGCAGCATGCAGACGGTCTGCGGCGTAGTCGGCACGGTCACTGTCGGCGGGTGCGGACAGCGCGAGGACGGCCAGGTGTGTGCGCAGTGTCGGCCACCCGTCGTAGTCGGTCAGGCCCGGGTGCAGGGTTTCGGCGTAGTTGTCGATCGCGGCCATGACGTCGGGGCCGAGGTGGTGTTCGGCGACGGCGGCCACGGCGGTGGCGTAGCTGTCGGCCGAGTGCGCCAGGTGCGTGGCGGCGGCGAGGTCGGTGCGGGCGATGGTCGACGCGGAGGTTTGGCGGCCATCGCGGCCCAGGATGGTGCGGAGCATGTCGACGGCGGTCGGTGGCTTCTGCGCACGGTCGAAAATGATCTTGTGCGGGTCGGATTCGCTGGTACCCAGGTACAGGTGGTTGGCGTCGACGCCGCGGGTCATCGCGACGTAAAGCATCTGCCGGTCGAGGGTGTCGGCGCCGACGATGTGGCAGGTTCCTTGCTGCTTCCCGCGTGATCCGACGGTCATTCCTTGCGCGGAGTGGATGGTGCCGGCGTAGCCGAGTTCGCAGTGTTCGGTGACGTAGTCGGCGGGCAGGATGATGCGTGCGTTCGAGCGTTCGTGGCGGGCGGTGATGGTGCCGTCTGTGCCGACTTTCTCGATGGTCCACCGGTAGCCGTTGCGGACGAAATCAGTCGAGGACAACCGCAGTCGTCGGTCGTTGCGGCGGGTGCGGATGGTGTCACCTGCCGATGCGGCCAGGCCGTCGGCGAGGATGACTTCGCGGGTGCGTCCGGTGAGTTTGTCGCGCAGTGTGGGCGGGGTGGCGGCGAGTCGGTCGGCGCGGGCGCGTTGGTTCAGGGCGCGGACGGTGTCGGCGGTCGGGGCGAGAAGGACCGATGCGTGTCCGGCGGCGATGTCGTGTCGCCACGCGGTGTAGGCGGTGTCGGCGGCGGCCAGGTCGGCGCTGACGTGCACGCGATGGTGATCGATGTAGTAGCCGATCGCCGAGTCATCGCCTTCGCGTAGTGCCAGGGATGCGCGACCTTCGACCGGGTCAGCGAACCGCATGACCTCGCGCAGAGTCAGGGTGTCGCCGAGTTCTGCGACATCACGCAGGACGCCTCCGGCCGCGACGGATGCGAGCTGCTGGTCATCGCCCACGGCTTTGATGTCGGCACCGGCAGCCAGGGCATGAGTGACGACCGCGTCGAGTGTGGAGGTCGAGGCCATACCGACCTCATCGATCAGAATGACTGTTCCTGGGCCGATCGAGGTGAACCATTCCGGTGCCGATTCGAGGATGCGAGCGCGGGCGTCGGGATCGTTTGCCGACGCGTGCAGTGCCTGGACGAGGTGCGCGTACTTGTCGAGGGTGTCGGTCTGTCGGCCGATGTCGGAGGCGAGGACTTGCGCGGCATCGGCGGTCGGCGCCAACCCGATAACCGTTCCACCCGCGGCGGTCCACGCGCCCGCGAACGCTGACATCGCGGAGGTTTTACCGGTACCGGCCGGAGCCAGAGCGAGGTGAAAACGTACACCGCTGGTGGCGAAGTGGCGGACGAGTTCGGCTTGTCCGGCATTGAGCGCGAACTTGTTGGCCTCCTGTTCCAGGAGCGCGATGTCCACGTGCAGCGAGTCGATCCGGTGCCCGGTGTGATCGGCGGCCGCGGCGATGATGCGTTGTTCGGCGGCGATCACCGCATGGCTGGTGTAGTCGTCCAGGCCGCGGTCGGCGAACACTGATTCGCCGCGATCATCACGCAAGAGAGCCGGTTCGCGAAGGTCGGAAAGTCGTCGGCTATCGGTCAGTTGCACGCTGTGATCATCGAGTGCCGCGGACGTGATGTGGGCGGCGACGGACTCGATGTGGTCGGGGTCGATACCGAGGATGCGGGCCTGGCGCATGGCTTCGGCGCGCACGTGGTTGGCTTTCCACACTGATCGCGTGGCGCTGATCTTCGTGATGGCGATGTGCCCGTAGTGTTCGGCCTCACCCGGGGTGAGTCCGGCCGGGTGTGGCCCGTGCTGGGCGATCTGCCCGATAGCGCGACGGCGAATCTCGGGGGTGTTGGTGCACAGTTGTGCGGCCTGTTCGGGCGGCATCGTGAGTGTGAGATGTCCACGGATGCGCCGCATTTCGGTAGCGAGTTCGACCGGTATCGGGCCCTCGGCAGAGTGTCCGATACCGGCGTGGATCATCGCGTTCAGTGCTGCGGGTGTGCCGAGTTCGGCGATGGCTTCGCTGTGCCACTGGGTGCGTTGTTCTGCCAGTGAGCGGGGTTCGTGTTTGGCTTCGCGGGTGTCGAGGTTGGCTTGCTGGCGTAGCGCGATGTGCTCGACGGCGGTCGGTTCACGACCGTGTTCGGCTTGAAACCTCGTGATGAGTTCGGCGGTGCGGTCCTCGATGGCGCGGGTACGCGCGGACCAGCGGCCCATCAGATCGGGGGAGACGCCAACGAGTTCGCGGACCGGGCGTTTGCCGCGCAGTCCGGGGTCGCGGTCGGCGAAACGCGCTTGCGGAAACGCGGCGATGATCTCCGATTCGAGGCGGCTGTTGTACTCCTCGGAGGCAGCCACGGCCAACCGGTGCAACGGCTTTCCATCCAGCGCGCCCCACCGCCAGATCCCGTCGCTGCCTTGGTAATGCACCTTGTTGGAGATGGGGACGTGGGTGTGCAGGTCGGGATCGCCCGCACGCGAATCGCGGTGGGTGAACGCTGCGGCGATCAGTCCCTGCGCGCGGACTCGGGCAGCTCCGTTAGAGCCAATACGGGTGTAGGGGATCTCGCGTTCGAGCGAGGCGAGAGTCTTGTCCACGGCCGCCTGATGCGCGGTCTCGATACGCTCCGCGACCTCGCGTGGGGCCACAGCCCACAACGTAGACACGGACTTCACGGGCGAAAAGGTGAGATCGTAGCCTGCGACTGCGTTGGTCTGTGACCGACTCTTCTGCGCGATCCACCCGGACAATTCGCGTTCGTCGAGGGCATTGCGCCCGAATTCTGCGGCGAACATGTTGTGGGCGACAGTGGTGCGGATCTGGGCGCGCGTATCGGGGTCGATAGCGTCGCGACTCTTGCGGCCATGCGCCTGATTGTGAGCCGCGAATGCTTCGGCGACAGCCTTGGTGAACTCCGGTGCGCCCTCGTAGATCTTGAACGGGGTGCCGAGTTTCGTGGCCGCGAGCGCGTATTGGGCGGAGTGTTCGTGCTCGATCAGCTGCTTCTCGATCTGGTCGGCATTGGGGTGCCGGCCTTCGCCCCACAGGGCTTTCATCTGCTCGCTGGTGACCAGGTCGCCACGGCTGATGTCGTCGAACGCGGCCAGTCCTTCACCGAGCCAGCGGCCGGGGGCTTCACCCTGGGCGGAGTAGTAGGACTCCAGTTTGTCCTGCCCAAGTTCAGTCGAGTCATTCGCCGCGACTTGGCGGGTCAGGTACTCGTAGCCGTCACCGGCGGAGAGCTTGTGCAAGCTCATCATCGCCGATCACCACCTCACCGAAATTTCGCGCTGGCCGCCCATGGCGGTGTGTCTACCGCGGGGCCGGGATACCCCGACGATAGCAGGCGTTATCGTTTCGTGACCTTAATGCAAGAGGTGTGTGGCTGTATTCGTGTTTCGATCTGTGATCAGTGCTGGTGTGTCTGTAGTCGGTTCGGTGGTGATGTTCTGGTGGTGGTGATGTGCTGGATTCTGGGTGGTTCCCCGGCTTAGGCTGAGGGTGCGTTCCACTGTTCGATATGGATCTATTGCCGTCGGCCCTGCCGGGGGATGCGAGCACAACGACATAGGTAGGTGAACTGGCATGTCCGAGACTGCCAAGAAAGTGTCCGCGCGCGAGATCGCGCGCCAGCGAGTGGCCGCCCAACGCGAGGCGCAGCGCCGCCGCGATGAAGCCAACGAAGCCGATCTGGTAGCGATCCTCAAAGCCGGAGCAGTCCGCGATACTGCGGCGACCAAACGCGACAAGATCATCGCTCGCGCCGAGCAGAGCTACCGTGATGCGGTCGCCGACGCAGAGTCGACGATCGATGCGCGGATCGCGGCGATGCGCGCACGCGACGAGACCGTCGCCGACATCGCGAATCTGACCCGACTCAGCGAAGCCGATGTGCGTAAACACATCAGCGCGCATAAGAAGGCGAGCCAGGAGACCGATCAGGGGACGGGCCCAGACGGGCACACCGGCGAGTCGGCGGAACCGGCCGCGCCGGTAGGCGAGCGCGGCGAGGGTGAGTCGGTGTCGGGGAAGCGGGAAGCGTTAGGGGAGTCGGGGGACGAACCGGTGGGGGATCGTGTACCGGTTTCTGTCGGTGGCGACTGATAGAGCTAGGCCATGTGGGCTCAGGAGTTGATCGTCGATCCGATCGCGCACGCGCATGAGATTGCGCGGTTCGCGACCTACTGTGTTCCGGGGCCGCGCGAGGGCTCGTGCACGATTTACACCGGAGCGATCGGCGACGACGGCTACGGCCGGTTCTGGGTCGGCCGCGCAGGTGGACCGTCGGTGGTGCGGGCGCAACGGTTCGCGTACGCGGCCGTCTACGGGTGGATCGACGGCGGCGTCGTGGCGATGCACGAATGCGATAACCCGATCTGTGTGCGCGCCGGCGCCGGGCACGTCGTACCGGGTACTCAAGCCGACAACCTCGCCCACATGGCACACCGCGGCCGGGGCGGCGGTAGCGGCTACGGGCGCGGGGGAACGGGTCTGGATCGACAAGCTCGACGGGCGCGGGCGCTCGCGTTGCGTGATGCGGTCGCGGCCGGGTGGGACGATCGCGCGGTGCAGGCAGCGTTAGGTGTGGCGATGCCTGGACAACTGGGCCTTTTCGACTGGGACGAAACCAGCCCAGATGCGCGCGAGGTCGCAGACGAATCGAACAGAGTGAGCCCATGAATTTCTCTCATCGGTCTGGCGATCCTCGCCGTGATTGCGCTGTGGACATTCGGGTCGGGCATCGGCCGGGTGATCGGTCTCGTGCTCATCCTCGACGGCGTCGGCGGGATGGCCATTCACAACAGCGTGACCGCGACTCCGCGGTTCCCGATCGAGGCCGCTATCGGCCTCGGGTTGTGGCTTGCCGGGCATTGGATCTTCGCGGCCAAGCACGGCCAGTACCGCTCGCGCGTAGCGCAGCGGGTGTGGCGTCTGCCGGTGTTGGGATGGGTGGCACCGATACGCCGGGCCTCCTGACACCGGCGTAGGCCAACTCGCGGCCGTCGACCTCTTTAGAGTCGGCGGCCGTGCTGGTGTTCGTGGTGCGGTGGCTGCTGGTGTTCGTGGATCTGTCGCTGCCGCTCGTGCTCGTGAGCCTCCTCGACGGTGGCCGCGTGCTCGGCGGCGTGGCGTTCGTGGTCGAGTCATTGTTGTTCGAGCTGTTGGAGGCGAGCGAGCGTTGCGGCGGTCTCGTTGATCTTCTCGGTGTGGTCGTCGCGGAAGTAGGTGTGGGGGTCGATGCCGTGTTCTTTGGCTTCGAGCATGGTGATGAAAATGGCGACGGGCCGGTTGCCGTCGACGGGGTAGGCGGGGTAGTTCAGGGCGCTGCCGTGCCCGTACGGGACCAGCCCTGGTTCCAGGGCCGCGGACAGCCATACGTGATCGCGCAGCTGCTCGTTGTGGGGGTCGTCGGTGACGGCGATGTGGCGGGCGGCGTGGATGAGTTCGGGGTCGAGCTGTGACCAGTCCAGGTCCCAGTCGCCAGAGCGCAAGTAGAGCTGGATGAACGCGCGTTGGGTCCGGGAGTTGCCGTCAGCGAAGGCGTGCAGGTAGGTCAGGTTCGCCCAGTGCTCGGCGGCCAGGTCCAGGGCGGCATGCCCGTCGTGCACGGGTGGGGGTGTGGCGGCCATGTGGTCGGTGACCGCGGCGGCGTAATCGGCGACATGTTCGGGCGGGCAGTGCTCGATGCCCATCGCCTCGGTACGCACGTCGGTGCGCAGGGTCCCCGACCACGGATAGCAATCCTGCAGGATCTGGTGATGCAGATTCTGTAGGTGGCCAAGGTCGAAGGTGTGGCCGTGCTGCCACGGGTCGCGTTCGATCTGCGCGAGGCGGATCGCGGTCATGCGTCGCTCGAACGCTTCGACCTTGGCCGGGTCGGGGTCGGGCCCGAAGTGGTGCGGTAGGTCGAGGTTGATCATCGACGGTAGTCGAGGCCGAGTTCTGCGATCAGCTGGTCGCGTTCGTCGTCGACGGTGCTTGCACCGGAGTCGACGCGGCGCACGGCGGCTTTGTCGTCGTCGGTCAGGGCCATGCCGGCCATACGGTGTCCGGCATCGATACTGGTAAGGATGACCTCGATGTCGGCGGCGGCCGCGAGCGCGGTCTGCTCGCCACGCGTGAGGGGCGTGTAGTCGGCGGGCCGGTCGGTGGTGCCCATCATGGTCTCCTCGTCGGCGTGGGTGATGGTTGCCATGCGTGAAGTCCATTCTATGGGTGTGTGCGGCCTCGACGGCGGTCGCGGCGGGGTCGGCTAGAAGAGTGTTTGTTGGTTCCTGTGGGCGCGTTCGTGGGCGCGGGTGTCGCTGGCGGCCGCGAGGAGTTTCGCGGTATCGATGGTGACGCCGAGTTCTTGGGCCACGAGGGACCAGGACCGTCCCTCGTGGCGCAGGCGCGCGGCATCGTCCTCGTCCTGACGTTGCTGGGCGGGAATGTCCATCAGACGGCCTGATCTAGCTTGTCGGAGAGTTCATCGGCCGGGTGCAGCACGAGGGTCTCGCCGCGGTAGTGGCCGACGTCGAGGTGCGTGGCCAGGTACAGACTGGCGTCGATGGCGGCGTTGTAGTACTCGGTGCCGAGTTGCTGCCACACGTCGATGCACTCTTGGCAGGATCGGTGTGCGATCCACCGATCACTAATCCAGCAGGGCGCGCCGTCGAGGAGTACTCGCAGGATCGTCCGGTCGTCGCGGTAGGGGTGGCTGGTGGTGATCAGCTGTCCGTGCCGGTCGGTGTCGAGGGTGATGGCGGGGGACCGGTCGGGTGCGGTGTGGCTGTCGGCGAACAGCAGCGGGACGCGTAGCCCGTCGCGGTGGGTGTTCAGGTGGGCCAGGTGTGGACGGCGGTACATGACGGTTCCCTTTTCTCCGTGGTCGTGGTTTACAGGGCGGCGAGATCGTCGGTGGTGGTGCGGCGTCGGTGGTCGGCGGTGTGACTGATGGCGATGAGGTGGTCGCGGTGGGCGGCGAGCTCGTGGTTGTCGCGGGCCTCGCGTGCGGCGTGGGCGAGGCGGTCGATGAAGGCGATGAATCCTGCCCGGTACCACTTGTCGACGAGGTCGATCGCCAGGTGCGGTGCTTCGGGGCTCCCGGGTAGCGGCGGCCGCCCGGACGGCGAGGTCAGCTCAAGAAGCAGATGACGAACCGCACGTGTGTGGCCATCCTGCCCGAGGTGAGCGGTGATGGTGGCTGGGGTGACGGGTCGTCCGGTGTCGACGAGTTCGACGATGGCGGCGAACACGGTCGCTGCGGCGTGGTCGCAGAACAGGGGGTGTGTGGCCGGGATGCGGTCGGGCGGGTTGCCGGCGGTCGCGACGCGGTGCGCGAGGTCGCCGAGCAGGGCGTGCACGATGGCGGCCACCATGTCTGCGGGCGCCCACGACAGGGCTACGAGGAGGTCGGTTTCGAGTTGCCGGCGTTGTTCGTAAGCGGTGTCGGTGTCGGTGTCGGGGAATCCCGCGATCGACCCCATATCGGGGTGCACTGTTTCAGCGAGGGGTTCATGCCCAGCGATGGCCGCTGGTGGGGCGGTGAGTGCGCTCATGGTGTTCTCCTCGGTGATCGGGTGCCCGGCCATGCGGTTCAGGCGATGGCGGCGGTGGCGAGTGCTCGGATCTGCTCGGGGCGGAACCCGGACCAGTGGGTGGTCTCGTCGACGACAACGACAGGGGCTTGCAGGTACCCCAGCCCCATCACGTAGTCGCGGGCATTCTCGTCGGTGGTGATGTCGATAACGGTGTAGTCGATTCCGGCTTTGTCGAGTGCTTTATAGGTGGCGTTGCACTGGACGCATGCGGGCTTGGTGTAGACGGTGATTGCGGGTGTCTGTGCGCTCATTGTTTCGTATCCTGTCAGTGAGAGTCGAGCATTTCTATCCGTGTCCTCTATTGTATTCGAATAGGGGGGTATAGGCAATAGGTAAACCGATATTCTAGGCCCGTTATGCGTGCCCTTTTCCTGATATATGCCGCCGTCACGGGTGGCGGTTACTGTCAAATGAGTGGAGAGAAAGAATTGCCGCGAAATAAGGGAGCGAAGCGACCGCGTGGTGATTGTTTCTCGGAGCAGTTTGACAGTAACCGGCAGCCGCTTGTGACAATTCGGCGGTCAGGGAATGGGCGGTGTAGTCCCGCCTATTCGTGTGAGGGTGAGTACCGGCGGTAGCCGGTTCGTGGCCTGAGCGTATGCGAGCCTCGATATTTCATGAGGTGCTGATCCCGGCCTGAAGGGTTCGGATTGGTTGGGCTGGCCCGGATTCTATGTTCGGGGTATGACGAGGTGACCGTTGTCGCTGGTGGTGGCCGGTTTTCACGGTTCCGGCGGGGTGTTCCTCAGGTCGGCTGGTCAGGACGTGGTTGCTGGGGGTCAGGCGGAGGATCGGTAGGTGTCGAGGCGGTGGAGTCCGGCGAGCAGGACGGGGGTCCACCGGCTGGCGCGGTCGTAGCGCAGGTGCTGGGTGCGGGCGTGGCGGGCTGAGCGGGCGGCGATCGCCCAGAGTCGTAGCCGCAAGCGTTTGAGTTCACAAGTGCGGGCGTCGCTGCTGGTCAGGGCGAGCATTTGGGTCCACGCGGTCAGGTCCGCGGCGAGCTGTATGAGGGCGAGCCAGATCTTGTTCTTGTCGTATTCTTTGAACGGGAAGTTCCGCAGGCCGGCGTCTTTGGCCTGCCGGATCCGGTCCTCACAGCGGGCGCGTCGGCGGTGCCGCATCTCCAACTCGGCCAGCTGCCCGACCTTGCTGTTGGTGGCGAATGCGGTGAGCCGCCATCCGTCGCGGTCGGTGATCCGGCCCTGAGCTCCGGGGTGGATGCGTTCACGGCGCACAATGACCCGCATATCTTTCGGATAGCCCGACAGCGAAAGCAGCCCGGTGAGTTCGGCGACCTGGGCGCCCTCGCGGGGCTGGCCGTCGCTGTTGTAGGCCTGGGTCCAGGTGGCCTTGCGGACTTTGTCGACCGCTGCGGTCAGGGCGTTGGTCATGGTGAACCCGACCGAGTAGGACAAGCCCCGTTTGTGCAGGTAGTTCAGGACTTCTCTGGTGCCTCCGGCAGTGTCGGCGCGGATCAGGATCTTCTTCCCGGCACGCCACGGCAGGCCGGGGATCTGGCCCAGAGCGTCCCGGATGACGGTGATGTGATCGGCCGCGGTGTTCGATCCGGCGTTTCCCGGCCGCAGCATCGCCACGGCAGCTTCGCCGGTCCCGCCGGGGCCGTGGTCGATGAACGAAGCCAAGGTGTGGAACCCGAAGGTCTTCTTGAATGTCGGGGCCGCGTTCTCCTTCTCATCGGAGTGGGAGATCGTGATCGTCGCATCCAGGTCCAGAACCAGCGGGTTGGTGGCGCTGATCTGGTGATTCGGGGCCGCCGGGCCCGCTAACGCCCACACCCGTTCCCGCGTGGCGGCACGTACCTTGTCGATCGCTGCCAGCACTTTCGGTGCGTCAGCGGCCAGCAGGGCGAACAGGCGAGACGCGGTCGGGTCCGAGGCGACCGACCCAAACACCGTATCGCTGCCGCGCACCACGGCCAGGTCGGCCGGGCAGTCGCCACCAGCGACCAGAGAGATCGCCAGGTCCGAGATGATTTTGCCCGGATCATGGGTGGCGTGGTCTTTGCGCCACGGCGCGAGCGCCTCACGCAGGAGTTCGGGAAGCCCGACGAGCTCGGCAGTCCGGGTGACCAGCATCAGGCCGGCGTGGGACACGATCCCGGCACCATCGCCGGACACCTGAGCCCGGCCGTTTCGTCTGCGGCTTCTTCTTGCAGCATGGGCCCGGGGCGGGTTAACGCGGTGGCGGGCTCGGCGGGTTGTGCGCTGCGCCTGTGAGGAGGCCGTTGAGGAACAAGTCAACGATGAGTTCCGGGCTTGTTGTGGTGGCGGGTTCGTCCGGGGTGATGATCCCGCCCAGCATCGTATTGCTGATGACTCGAATCAGTGTCTCGGCGTCGACGTCGTTTCGTATCGTGCCGTTGTCGATGTGTGTTTGCAGGGCTGCGGCGAGAGCCGCCCGGCGAGGGTTGAGGTACTTGTCGCGGTAGATGGACATGGCGTCGGCATATTCCCCTTGGGAGCCGAGTATTTTTCGCCATGCACGTCCGTGTCGGGTGTCTGTCAGTCGTGCGTGGAACTCGGTCAGTGCGGTGATGAGGATATCCCTCAGGCTTGCCTGTGGCCCGGAGGGTAGGGGGTCGGCGAGGTTCCCGAAGGCGTACGCCACGAGCTCGGATTTGGTGGACCATCGTCGGTAGATCGTGGGTTTCCCGACTTGTGCCCGGTTGGCGATCTTGTCGACCGTCAGGCCACTGGCATCGTCCTGGTCGAGCAGATCGAGGACTGCGTCGACGATCGCCTTCTCGGCCCGCTGCCCCCGTGCAGAAGCGGCGGGCCGAGAGCGTGATGCGGGCAGCGACATGGCTATCAGCCTACTGTGATCGCAACAGTCTCCTCGGCGGCTCGAGTCGGACCTTGAGATGGATCCCGTCGACCCAGCCAGTAGACGAAGTCGGTCCCGGCCAGGGACCGGGCGTTGAACGCGCGTGCTTCGTCCTGCCAGTCCTTGGTGAGCCGCGTGATCACCGAGGCCGACAACCCGTGGCTGGTGCCGAGGAACTGGGCCAGCGCGGGCCCGAAGTCCGAGGAAGATAGGCCGTGCAGATACAGCAGCGGCAGCACCTCCGCGACCCGCGGCGACTTCCGCGCCCACGCTGGCAAGATCGCCGAGGCGAACCGGCGCCGCTGCCCGGTCGCCGGGTCAACCCGCTTGTCGTTGACCCGCGGCGCGCGAACTGGAATCGCTCCGGCCGCGGTGGTCACCTCCCGCGGCTCGTGGAACCCGTTGCGGACCACCAGCCGCCGGCCCGCCTCGTCGAACTCGTCGGCGAACGCCTCGACATAGGCCGCGACCTCGGCCCGCAACGCCGCCGCGAGCATCTGCCGCGCACCGTCACGGACGATTTCATCGAGCAGCGAACCACTCGCCGACGCCGCCGCGGCCGCCGTGTTCTCGTTGGACGCCGAGGCGTCGTGGACTACCTTGAGCATTGGACGTACCTTCCCGAGCCGGCGCGCCAACGCCGACCCCGATTCGAACTTGAGCATGGGCTTCGATCTTGCTCGGGAGGTGCGCCCGCTTCACGTCACCTCGCCGAGAGCCATCCACAGGTTCTGATCATTGCTCACCGACCCAGACATCCCCAAGTCGTTCATCACCTTTGCCGGCTACTGGAAACACGGCAAAGCAGCTTCGGATAGAAAGAGGCGATCAGCACCCGCATTGCCTCCGCGAACGCACGCCAGAACCGATCTCCGATGCCATCACGAGCGGTGCGTCTCGATCGAGTTGAGGTGCGCCGGCTCGCTGCGGCCGATGAGCACCGCGACGATGACGGCGCCCACGGCGAGGGCGATCCCACCGGCCAGGAAGGCGGCTCGGAATCCCTGTACGGTGGCGGCGGAGATGTCGCCAGGATGCGTCGCGAGGTGGCCGGTGGTGATGCTCGCAGCGATAGCCCCGAGAACAGCGATACCGAGTGAGCCGCCGATCTGCTGGGCAGTGTTGACCAGCGCGCTTGCCGCCCCCGAGTCCGTCTCGGCGATGTCGGTCATCGCCGCGCTCGGAGCGGTGACGAAGACGAGGCCACAACCGACGGCAGTGACCACTTCACCAGGTAGGAGATGGACGACGTATCCGCTGGAGAGGTCCAACCCAGTCAGGAGGAACATCCCGGCAGCAGTGGTGACCAGACCGGCGACGGCCACCGCACGAGGCGTGAGACGGCCCATCAGGCGCCCAGCGATCCCCGAGCCGATGCCGACGCCGAGAGCAGAGGGCAGGAATGCGAGACCCGTGCGCACCGGGCTGTATCCGCTGACTCCCTGCATGTAGTAGGAGAGGAACAGGAAGATGCTGAACAGCGCTGCGCCGGAAAGCAAGCTGGCGAGGTAGGCACCGCTGCGAGAACGGTGGAGCAGGATCCGCAGTGGTAGCAGCGGGCGGGTGCTGCGTGCCTCGATCGCGACGAAGGCGACGAGCAGTACGGCGGCGGTGGCGAGCGCACCCAACGTCGAACTGTCCGTCCATCCCTTCTCCTGGCCCTTGGTGATGCCGAAGATCAGGCTCATCAGGCCGAACGTCGCCGTGACCGCTCCCGGTACGTCGTAGCGGGCCCTGCCGGCGGCTTTGCTCTCAGTGAGTACGACGAAACAGATCATCGCGGCGATGACACCGACCGGCACGTTGATCAGCAGGCACCAACGCCACGAGGTGTACTGGGTCAGCAGCCCGCCGACAGTGAGGCCGATCGCCACGCCAGCACCGGAGACCGCGCCGTAGACGCCGAAGGCGGTGCCGCGTTCCCTCGCCCGAGTGAAGGTGACCGAGAGGATCGCCAGGCCCGCAGGAGCCATCAGCGCGGCGAACGCCCCCTGAAGGCCACGCGCGGCGAAGAGCACCGACGCGGTCGTGGCCAGCCCGCCCAGCGCGGAGGCTGCGACGAATCCGACCAGACCGACCAGCAGGACGCGCTTGCGACCGGCGAAGTCGGCGATCCGGCCACCGAGCAGGAGCAGCCCTCCGAAGGTGAGCGCATACGCGGTCACAGCCCACTGGCGCGACGCGTCCGAGATGCTCAGCGTCTCCTGGACCTTCGGCAACGCCACGTTCACCACCGACGCGTCCAGCGCCAGCATCAACTGCACCAGAGCGATCAAGCCGAGCACCCACCAGCGCCGTCGGGCCGGCTTCGGCTCAGTGATCACGTTCGCCGGGCTCCCGGCATGCAGTTCCGCCATCGCTCGCACTCCTTCTCCTGCCATGCCAGCGGCGGCCCCGCAGACAAGACTCTAACAACGCTTGACTTGAGCGATGTTAGAGTCATGCCGTGTTAGAGTCAAACATTGTTAGAGTCTCTCGCGATGAGGAGTCGTCATGGTTCAGGTTCGGCGCGGCGATGTGGTGGCAGGTGGCTTGGAGCTGTTGGACGCCGATGGCCTGGAGGCGCTGACGACACGCAAGCTCGCCGCGCATCTCGGTCTGCAGGCCGGGAGCCTCTATTGGCACTTCCCAAGCAAGCAGGCGTTGCTGGAGGCGATGGCCGACGAGCTCATCGCAGGCGTGGGCGCGCCGTCGCCTGGGGGTACGTGGGACGAGAAGCTGGCCGAGTTCGCCCGCCGACTTCGGGGAGCTCTGTCCTCGCGTCGGGATGGCGCACGTGTCGTCGCCGGGTCCTATGTCACCGAGCAGAACACCGTGGCGGTCAGCCTCGCCTGGGTCCAGGCCGTTCGCGTTCGCGGGCTCGACTTGGAGGATGCGGCGCGAAGCGGCTTCGCGGTGTTCAGCTTCGTCCTCGGCCACGTCATCGAAGAGCAGGGGATGGCCGAGCTGACTGCCGCGCAGCGGACCGCGAAGTCACAAAGCGCGCTGTCGGAGACCGAGCGCCCCGGCCAACCCGACGAGGTCACCGCCGCGCTTGTCGATGCCGCGCTGGCCGATGCGAATGACCGCTTCGAGTTCGGCTTGGGCCTCTTCCTCGATGGTCTGCGCCGGAGACAGGCGAGCACCACGGCCCGGTCGGCCGATGATCGAAGGGCACCCTGAGATGGCGTTGCTGCCCGACGTTCGCCGCCCGCGCGAGCGGGCCATGATCAACCTGCACGTCGCTGCTGCCGAGCGCCTGAGCCCGAGCTTCGTCAAGGTGACGCTCACCGGCGAAGCCCTGACCCGATTCCGGCCGAGCGGCCCGGACCAGGCGTTCCGCATGTTCTTCCGACGTCCCGGACAGCAGCGGTTGACCATGCCCACCTTCGCCAACGAGGCATGGATGGCACAACTGATCGTGCAGCCGACCAGCCGCCGGCCATGGGTCCGCATGTACACCGTCCGCGCGATCCGCCCCCACCTCGACGAACTCGACGTCGAGATCGCCCTCCACGACGGAGCACACGGGCCGAGCCCCGCAACGGCGTGGGCTCTGAGCACCGGCCCCGGCGACCCGGTCGGCATCTTCGACGAGGGCTACACCTACCAGCCCCCTCCAGCGACACGCCGACAGCTTCTCGTCGCAGACGAGAGCGCACTACCCGCCGTACTGGCCATCCTCGAGCGTGCCTCGCCCGATCTGCATGCGGAGGTCTTTCTCGAGGTCCCCGACGAGGCGGACATCCGACCTGACGTCACGAAGCCCGCGAACACCACGGTGCATTGGCTGCCCCGCAACGATCCGACACTGAGGCCGGGGACCCTTGCTCTGGGGACGGTACGGGGCGCCAGGCTGTCGGCTCCGCCCGAGTATGCATGGGTCGCTGGAGAGTCAGCGCTCGCCACCGGCATCCGCCGCCATCTCGTCAACGACCGCCGACTCCCCAAGTCCGCGGTCACCTTCACCGGCTACTGGCGCCACGGCCACTCCGCGCCCGGCTGACCGAGCTCCAAAGAGGTTCGTCGCTCAAGTGGCGGCGCGCTCTGCTGAAGGACGACGGCGCAGTACCGGGGCCAGGAGGGGTGGGGTGCGGTAGGCCATGTCGAGGGGTGAGACGTCGGTGCCGGGTGGGACGATCTCGTCGATCCGGTCGAGGAGTCGTCCGTGAGCGAGATCTCGGCTCCGGCGAGGAGGTCGTCGAGCTGGTCCATGGTGCGCGGTCCGATGATTACCGCGGTGACGCCGGGGTGCCTGATCGCGAACGCCATCGCCAGGTGCGTGAGCTTGATGCCGGCCTCCTCGGCGAGCGGGATGAGCTGCTCGACGACGTCGAGCCGTCGTTCGTCGCTGAGGTAGGAGAAGTGCACCGCAGGTCGGTAGGACGGCCCTTGCGTACCCGTCCGGTCAGCATGCCGCCGGTGAGCGGGCTCCAGACGAGGGTGCCCATCCCGTACCTCTGGGCGACGGGTCGTCGAGCATCGGCTACATCAGCATCTGGCCAGCGAGCGCCGGCCCGCCCCTATCGCGGGCCAGCAGGACCGTGCCCTGCGGCGAGGCCGCCGCCAGCGCTGCTGCCGACGATGACCAGCCGGTCGGGGTCGATGCCGAGCTCGTCGGCGTGATCCCTGGTCCAGACGAGTCCGGCGTAGCAGTCCTCGACGGGAATCGGGTCCTGGTGTTCGGGTGCGAGGCGATAGTCGACGCTGACGGCGATGGCGTCGTATCGCAGGAGCCACTCGGCGAGGATCTCCACACCGCCGAGCCGGTCGCCGAGCATCATGCCGCCGCCGTGGAGGTAGTACAAGCCGGGTCTTGCGCCGACACCGCTGCGACGCTGAGCGTGATGACGACTCCATCGAAGGAGGGAACGGTGACGTCGTACGTCTCCAAGCCGCGCTGTGGGAGCCACTGTGCCGGCCCGGAGTCGGAGGCCATCGCCTCCCTCATGGGCTCGATCATCTCTGGCGTGATCGTCGACGGCAGCTGAGCGGTCAGCATCGCTAAGACAGCGTCGAGCTGCTGAAGTTGGCGGAACAACCGGATTCCGAAGTGGATCAGCTGGTCGGTCTCGGCACTGAACTCCAACACTATTTCGCTCTCACGGCTTCCCAGTTCGACTGGTACGGGCGTGTAATCGAACGCAACTGACTCGAGCGCGATGCCGAGGTCAAGTGAGTCGACCAGGCCCACTGACGGCGCCGGCGACAACGCCGCGATGGAATCGTTGGGTCTGCTGCAGGGGCTGGTGCACGAGTTGGTGACATCTGATCTGGCTTGCCCTGCCGGGGCGGCCTGGAAGGATGTTGTTGTGCCCAAGCCCTATCCCCAGGAGTTCCGCGACGACGTTGTTCGCGTCGCTCAGAATCGTGAAGACGGTGTGACGCTCGAGCAGATCGCCGCCGACTTCGGTATCCATCCCATGACGTTGCAGAAGTGGATTCGCAAGGCCGACGTGGAGGCCGGGATCAAGCCCGGCACGACCGCCGCGGCATCCCAGGAGCTCCGGGAGGCCAAGCGGCGTGTGCGACTGCTGGAGCAGGAGAACGAGGTCCTGCGCCGCGCTGCTGCCTACCTGTCCCAGGCGAATCTGCCGGGAAAAGGTGGTACCCGCTCGTGAGCGAGCTCGCCGCTGACGGCATCCCCGTCACGGTGGCGTGCCGGGTACTCAAGATCGCTCGTCAGCCCTACTACCGATGGCTCAAGAACCCGGTCACCGATGCCGAACTCGCCGAGGCGTACCGGGCCAACGCCCTGTTCGACGCGCACCGAGAGGATCCGGAATTCGGCTACCGCTACCTGGCCGATGAAGCTGAGACCGCGGGCGAGAAGATGTGCCGGCGCACCGCCTGGCGAATCTGCTCAACCGGTGGCTGGACCAGTGCCATCAGCAAGAAGGGCCGCGGCAAGCATCGCAAGGCCGGCCCACCCGTGCACGACGATCTCGTCGAGCGAGACTTCGCCGCCGTGGGCCCGAACGAGCTGTGGCTCACCGACATCACCGAGCACTGGACGGCGGCGGGAAAGCTGTACCTGTGCGCGATCAAGGACGTCTATTCGGGCCGCATCGTCGGGTATTCGATCGACTCCAGGATGAAGTCCTGCCTGGCCGTGGCCGCACTGAACAGCGCCGTCGCCAGGCGGGGCGACGTCACAGGCTGCGTCCTACACAGCGATAGAGGATCTCAATTTCGCTCGAAGAAGATGCAGAAGGCTATCACCCGGCACGGCATGCTCGGGTCGATGGGAAGGGTCGGCGCTGCCGGGGACAACGCGGCCATGGAGAGCTTCTTTTCACTGCTACAGAACAACGTCCTCGACCGCCGATCCTGGGCCACCAGAGACGAGCTCCGGGCCGCCATCGTGCACTGGATCGAACGCACCTACCACCGCCGCAGACGACAAGACCGCCTCGGCAGATTGACCCCCATCGAATTCGAGACAATCATCAACCACGAGGCCCCTCAGGCCGCGTGACTAACCGTGTCACCTAACCGTGCATCAGCCCCGAGCACTTCTCGGGGTCAAGTGCCAGATAGTGGTGTAGGGCTGCGTGCTCCTTGCTGGTGGGTCAGGCGGTCAGTGCGGGCAGGTCGTCAGCTCCTATCTCGGGTTCGGTGGGGGCGCGAGGCTCATGCGGGAGCGGGCCAGGACGTCGAGTCCGAGGTAGCGGCGGCCTTCGGCCCATTCGTCGGTCTGCTCGGCCAGCACGGCCCCGACCAGTCGCACGATCGACTCACGGGTCGGGAAGATGCCGACGGCGTCGGTGCGTCGCCGGATCTCCTTGTGGAGTCGCTCGGTGGGGTTGTTGGACCAGATCTGGGTCCAGAGGTCCTTGGGGGTACTTGGTGAAGGCGAGGATGTCTTCGCGAGCGGCGTCGAGGTGGGTGAAGACGGCTGGCAGCTTCTCCTCGACGTAGTCGAGTAGCCGGTCGAACTGGGCCTGCACGGCGTCGGCGTCGGGCTGGTCGTAGACCGAGTGCAGCATCGAGCTGTCGTCGCAAAATGTTGACTCTCCTCGTTGGGCGGCTCCGATATGGTCCGCTCCCGCGAGGAGGTCGCCGCATGAGGCTGATCGAGCACTTCGAGCTGGGGCTGGACGCGCCCATCTGCCTGACGTGGGAGCTGACCTATGCCTGCAACCTTGAGTGCGCGCACTGCCTGTCGTCGTCGGGCCGGCGTGACCCGCGCGAGCTGACCACCGAGCAGTGCGAGGCGGTGATCGACGAGCTGCAGCGGATGCAGGTCTTCTACGTCAACATCGGCGGCGGCGAGCCGACGATCCGCCCGGACTTCTGGCACCTGCTGGAGTACGCCGTGAACCACCAGGTCGGCGTGAAGTTCTCGACCAACGGCGTCCGGCTGACGCCCGATCGCGCGGCGTTCCTGGCCTCGCCGGCCTGCGGGGGGTACGTCGACGTGCAGATCTCGCTCGACGGGGCGACGGCCGAGGTCAACGACTACGTGCGCGGCCCGGGCTCCTTCGACACCGCGATCACCGCGCTGCAGAACCTGAGGGACGCCGGCTTCGCCGACGCCAAGATCAGCGTCGTGTGCACGCGGCAGAACATCGGCCAGCTCGAGGAGTTCCAGGCGCTCGCCGACGAGTACGGCGCGACGCTGCGGCTGACCCGGCTGCGTCCGTCGGGCCGCGGTGCCGATGTCTGGGACGAGCTGCACCCGCTGCCGGAGCAGCAGCGCGAGCTCTATGACTGGCTGATGGCGAAGGGGGAGGAGGTGCTGACGGGCGATTCCTTCTTCCACCTCGCCGCCTTCGGCCCCGCCGATGGGAGCGGGGCGCTGCCCGGCCTCAACCTCTGTGGCGCCGGGCGCGTGGTCTGCCTGATCGACCCGATCGGCGACGTCTACGCGTGTCCCTTCGCGATCCACGAGGAGTTCCACGCCGGCAACCTGCTCACCGACGGTGGCTTCGGCCAGGTCTGGCGGACCTCCCCGCTCTTCGCCGACCTGCGCTCGCCGCAGACCGGCGGTGCCTGCACGAAGTGCGCGCACTACGACTCCTGCCGGGGCGGGTGCATGGCCGCCAAGTTCTTCACCGGGCTGCCGCTCGACGGCCCCGACCCCGAGTGCGTGCAGGGGTACGGCGAGGTAGCGCTCGGCCAGCTGATCGAGCAGGGTGCGCGGACCATCCCGGCCGCGTCGCATGACCACTCCAAGGCCGCGCCGACCCGCAACCAGCCGGTGATGCTCCAGCTCATGACCCGTCCTCCGGTGAGTGACTGCGCGGAGAGCCCGCTCGCGGGGTTCGTCCCGTGAGCCGCTTCGAGAATCCCTGGAAGCAGAACCCCTGGTTCGAGTCGGTCGCCGTCGCCCAGCGGCGCGCGCAGAAGCGCCTGCCGGCTCCGGTGTACGGCGCGCTCGTGGCCGGGTCGGAGCGCGGCCAGACGGTCGCCGACAACCAGACGGCCTTCGCCGAGATCGGGCTGCTGCCCCACGTCGCGGGCCACCACGCCGACCGCGACCTGACGCGCATCGTGCTCGGGCACGAGGTGTCCCTGCCCGTGCTGATCAGCCCGACCGGCGTACAGGCGGTGCACCCCGACGGCGAGGTCGCCGTCGCCCGCGCCGCGAACAACCGCGGCACGCTGATGGGGCTGTCGAACTTCGCGTCGAAGCCGGTCGAGGAGGTCGTCGAGGCCTGCCCGCGCACGCTCTTCCAGATGTACTGGACCGGCGACCGCGACGTGATGGTGCAGCGCATGGAGCGCGCCCACAAGGCCGGCGCGATCGGCCTGATCGCCACGCTGGACTGGTCGTTCTCGATGGGGCGTGACTGGGGCTCGCCCGAGATCCCCGAGAAGGTCGACCTCAAGACGATGGTGCGGATGGCGCCCAAGGTCGCCACCAAGCCGCGCTGGCTCTACCAGTTCGGCCAAGAATTTCGCAGGACCGGGCAGATCCCCGACCTGACCGCTCCCAACCTCGCGCCGCCCGGCGCGACCACCGGCCCGACCTTCTTCGGCGCCTACTACGAGTGGATGACCACGCCGCCGCCGTCGTGGGACGACGTCGCCTGGATGCGCCAGCAGTGGGCCGACATCAGCGGCACGCCCTTCGTCCTCAAGGGCGTCTCGCGCGTCGACGACGCGAAGCGTGCCGTCGACGCCGGCGTCGCGGCCATCTCGGTCTCCAACCACGGCGGCAACAACCTCGACGGCACCCCGGCCGCGATCCGCCTCCTGCACCCGATCGCCTCGGCGGTCGGTGACCAGGTCGAGGTGCTGATGGACGGCGGCGTACGACGTGGCTCCGACGTCGTCAAGGCGCTCGCCCTGGGCGCCCGTGCGGTGCTGATCGGGCGTGCCTACCTGTGGGGCCTGGCGGCCAACGGCCAGGCGGGCGTGGAGAACGTGCTCGACGTGCTCCGCGGCGGCATCGACTCCGCCCTGCTCGGCCTGGGGCTCTCGTCGGTCGACGAGCTCACGCCCGAGACCCTGCTGGTGCCCGAGGGCTTCCACCGGTCATGAGGATCCGTGTGGCGGTGAGCAGGCAACCATCATGCGTCGCGACTCGGTTGCTGGCTCACCGCTGCCCGGGGCCGATGCCGTGTGGCGGTGAGCAGGCAACCTTCCTGCGTTGCGATTCGGTTGCTGGCTCACCGCTGCCCGGGATCGCACCATGACCCGACTGGCCGACGCCACGTCGCCGGAGACGGCCGGTGCCGGGCTGGTGCTGGTGCCGCTCGGCAGCACCGAGCAGCACGGGCCGCACCTGCCTCTCGACACCGACACGGCGATCGCGGTCGCGGTGGCCGAGGGAGTCGCTGCGGAGGTGGGCGACACCTGGGTGGCGCCGGCGATCAGCTACGGGTCGAGCGGCGAGCACCAGTCCTTCGCCGGCACGGCGTCGATCGGCACCGAGGCGTTGACCCACCAGGTGGTCGAGCTCGTCCGGTCGCTGCGCACCTGGGCCGGCCGGGTCGTCGTGGTCAATGCCCACGGCGGCAACGTCACCGCGCTCAACGCCTCCGACGAGATCGAGTGGGTCCCCTGCGCGACCGAGGAGGTGGACCTCCACGCCGGCCTCACCGAGACCAGCCTGATGCTCCACCTGCGCCCGCAGTCGGTCCGACTCGACCGGGCCGAGGCCGGCAACACCCAGCCGTTGAGCGAGATCCTGCCCGCGATGATGACCGGCGGCGTCGAGGCCGTGTCAGCCAACGGCGTGCTCGGCGATCCGACCGGGGCATCCGCCGCCGAGGGCGCACGGGTGCTGAAGGCGATGGTCGCCGACGTCCTCCGGAGGCTGGGGTGAGGACGGGGTGAGGGTCGCTCTCGTCACCGGCGCGGCCGGCGGCATCGGTACGGCGACGGTCCGGCGCCTCGCCGGTCAGGGGTACGCCGTCGTGGGCGTCGATCTCCGCGACGCAACGCCCCCGGAGGGCAGTGCCCATCTGGTCGCCGACGTGCGCGACCGGGGCGGACTCCAGGAGGCGGTCGACCTGGCGCTCGAGCGCTGGGGTCGCCTCGACGTGGCGGTCGCCGCGGCCGCGGTCATCCGTGGTGGGCAGCCGTTGTGGGAGGCGCCCGACGACGAGACCCAGGAGATGTGGGACGTCGACGTGCGCGGGGTCTGGCACACCGCGGCCGTCGCCGTGCCGGCGATGCTCGCGGGACCGGACCCGAGCGGGTGCCGCTTCGTGGCCGTCGCGTCCGCGGCCGCGTCGTACGGTCTCTTCCACCTGGCCGGCTACAACGCCGCCAAGCACGCGGTGGTCGGGGTCGTGAAGGGGCTTGCGGCCGACCTCGTCGGCACCGGCGTCACCGCCGTCGCCGTCTCGCCGGGCTCGACCAACACTCCGATGCTCGACGCGACCGCTGAGCTCTACGGCATCTCCGACCCGGTCTCCTTCGCCAGCAACCAGCTGCTGCGCCGCGTGCTCGACCCCGACGAGGTCGCCGCCACCATCGCCTTCTGCTGCTCGCCCGACGCGGCCGCGCTCAACGGCAGCGTGGTCAGCGCCGACGGCGGCTTCCGGCCATGACGGGACTGCCGGCGGGCTTCCGGGTGCGCGTCGGCGAGGGCGTCCGGGTCCACGACGGTGGCCGCACCCTGGTCGGCGGCTCGCCGCTGCGGGTGCTGCGCCTCAAGGAGCCGGCGCCCGCGCTCGCCCGCGGCGATGTCCGCGACAGCTTCGCCCGAGGCTCGGCGGCCTTGGTGGTGTCCTGTCGCCACACGTGGCCGCAGCCGCTGCACCGGTAGCGGCGCTCCGGGAGGCTCTTCGTCTTGCTCCTGCGTGGGTTCGGTGACCAGGTCCGGACCGGCGCCACCGCGTTCGCCGAGGCATTTGCCGTGCAGTGCGACGTGGCTACTGGGGCTGACCAGCAATGCAGCGACGCGTCCGCGCCGCATACGGCAGACTTCGAGCGAGCTTCGGCGACTCTTCGTCGGCGCATGGCGGCTCGCAGCGCCACGTCCGTAAACAGGACGTGGAGTTCGCCCTGAGAATCCTCTACGCCGACCGCGTTCCCGGATAGACCCGATACAGTTGGAACGCTCTACCGGCGAGTCCGATCGATGATCGGTAGTATGAGCCGACTGGGGCGACCGGGTCCGTGCAAGACCGCATTGCGAGCGACGAGCGCTTCGTTGAGTTTCTCCGCGGCGCCGACTCGACCCGTGTTGGTGTTGCGGTCGTAGCGGGGGAAGTTGCTGCTGGATACTTCCAGCCGGAGCTGGTGGCCAGGCAGGAAGACGTTCGAGGTCACGCCCAGATCAAGGGCTAACTCGTAGGTGCGCCCGGGCTCTAGATGCTGTGGCTCGGACAACGAGTCTCGGTACTTGGCCCGCAGTACGCCGTCGGTGAGGTAGAGCGCTCGACCGTCGGGATAGACATCGACCAGCTTTCCGGTGAAGTCGGTGTCGAGGGCCGAAGACGTTGCATGGAGGATCAGCCGCACGTGTCCGGTTACCTCGACTGCCTCTTCCAGCGGGCCAGTGGAGTAGCACAGGACGTCGGGACGCTCCTCGATCGGACGTTGGTCGACCGGGCCGGCTCCGTGAGCGGCGGCCGGCAGGAGGAGGCGACCTCCCATGCTCGGAACCGGGTCACGTGGGTCGTATTCGTAGTTGTCGACGCCAGCGATCGGCGATGCCGCACGGCTCAACGTGCCGCCGCCGGTCTCTGGGTGAGCGCGACCATCCCCGCCGAGGAAATAGTCGGTGTACGTCGTGTCGGGGAGGGGCCAATCTTGCTCGTCGCGCCATTGATCGATCCCCATCACGAAGATCCGCACCGGCGCGGTGCCGTCGAGCGCTCCGACATCGCCGCGAAGCCATCGGTCGAAGAATTTCAAATACGTGCTGGTCAAGTCCAAGGCCTCCGCGTTGCCGAGGAGTCCGAACTGTCGGTCGGGGTAGACGCCGCTGAAGTTGAGATGGTCCCACGGCCCCATGATCAGTCGCTGCCCGTCCCTGGCCTCGGCGCCGGCGGCCCGAGAGCGCATCTGGCTGAACGTGGCGGTGGTGTCGTGGGCAAAAATGTCAAACCATCCCCCCACGTGCAAGGCCGGCACACTGATCTCGTCGAGGTGCTCGACGACGGCCAGATGCCGCCAGTAGTCATCCCGGTCGGCGTGGCCGACCATGTCCGGCCACCAGGGCAGCTGCCGGACGAGCGCCTCCTGGTCATAGGCTGGGCTGTGCTGCAGGTGCGGCTCGGGATCGGCCAGCATCCCCAGCACAGTGCTCAGTAGTTCGGAGTTCTGGCCACCGCGTGCCATTGCGCGAGCGCCGTCGGCCAGCGCCATTGTCGTCGCCCACCACCAGACGGTCTGCCACGACAAGGCGCCCCCAGGGGAGTACCAAGGTGCGTTGTAGTAGTCGGTGCTGGTCACCATCGGCACCATGGCGTTGAGCCCGGGGGGCGTTGGGAGGCCGTCGCCCATTGCGTGAACCCCAGGTACGACGGCCCGAAAGTGCCGACCGTTCCGTTGCACCACGGCTGTTCTCGGATCCACTCGACAGCGTCTGTGCCATCGGAAGGCTCGTCGACCATGGGTGTGAAGATCCCGGAGGATCCGAAGGTCCCTCGGCAGTCTTGCCAGACTAGCGCGTATCCGGCCTCCAGCGCCGCGAAGAAGCTCGGGAGGAGGGGGTGGCCAAGGACCGGCACGGTGTGCTTGCCGTACGGGGTACGCACGAGCAGCACAGGGGCCGGGGCATCGTCGGGGATCCAGATGTCGGTGCTCAGCTTCGTGCCATCCCGCATCGCGACCTGGACGTCGAGTTCGAGGCGAACCATCACTGATTCCTCCTGCCGCTCGCAACGAGCAGCTGACGTTCCTGCGGGCGTCGTGGACACCCGGGCAGCACCGGGATGCATCTCATACGTCCAGATACATAGAGCGCCGTATGTGAGTCGTGGCCGGAGTAGGTCATCACAGGTCTCCGAAAATAGCTGAGGGACTTCCTGAACGATCTCCCTGTTGGCCTGTTCCTGGTCGCTTCACGTAAGCCGCTTTTCTCTGTGTCAGGAATATGAACCGCCACCGGAAGGGCGGCCTGTCTAGAGTGACGGAGATCAGGCTGACTCCATCTTCCACCGGGCCTGCACCCGCGTTTTCGGGAGAGAGCCTCATTGCGGGGAGAGAGATTCAGCGGCGAAGGTCGAAGTCCTCGTCCCGATATTCGCCAGCAGGTCGGCGGTCGGTGATGTGCTGCTCACGCTGGCGCAGTTCCACCCGCCGGATCTTGCCGGAGATGGTCTTGGGCAGGTCGTAGAACTCGATCCGCCGGATGCGCAGGTAGGGAGGCAGCCGCTCGCGGGCAAAGGCGAGGATCTCGCGCGCGGTCTCCGGCCCGGGCTCGTGTCCGGGCGCCAGGGAGACGTAGGCCTTCGGGATCGCGAGCCGAACCGCGTCGGGGGCGGGCACGATGGCCGCTTCGGCGACCGCCGGATGCTCGATGAGCACCGACTCCAACTCGAAGGGACTGACCTTGTAGTCGCTGGCCTTGAAGACGTCGTCGGTGCGGCCGACGTAGGTGATGTAGCCGTCTTCGTCACGAGAGGCGACGTCGCCGGTGTGGTAGTAGCCGCCCTCCATGGCAAGGGCGTTGCGGGTCTCATCGCCCTGGTAGCCGGTCATCAGGGTGAGCGGGTGATGGGCGAGGTCGAGGCAGATCTCGCCCTCGCCGACGCCCTCGACGAGAGTGCGGTCGGTGGGGTCGACCAGGACGACGGGCACGCCGGGCAGCGGGCGGCCCATCGAGCCGGCCTTGACGATCTGGCCCGGGGTGTTGGCGATCGTGGCGGTGCACTCCGTCTGGCCGAAGCCGTCGCGGATGGTAAGGCCCCAGTTCTTCTCGACCTGATGGATGACCTCCGGGTTGAGCGGCTCGCCCGCGCCGATCGCCTCGCGCAGGGCGCGGGGGCGGCCCGCGGACAGGTCGGCGTTGATCAGCATGCGCCACACCGTCGGCGGGGCGCAGAAGGTCGTGACCGCCTCGGCGTCGAGCTGGTGCAGGAGTGCTCCGGCGTCGAAGCGGGCGTAGTTGTAGACGAGGGTCGTCGCCTCGGCGAGCCAGGGAGCGAAGAAGTTCGACCAGGCGTGCTTGGCCCAGCCCGGCGAGGAGATGTTTAGGTGGACGTCGCCAGGCTCGAGCCCCAGCCAGTACATCGTGGACAGATGCCCGACCGGATAGGAGAGGTGAGTGTGCTCGACCAGCTTCGGCCGCGACGTGGTGCCTGAGGTGAAGTACAACAGCAGCCGGTCGGTGGAGGCGTTCCCCGGGTGCTCGATCGGCGTCGCGGGCCGGTCGTGGGCCGCGGCGTACCGCTCCCAGCCCTTGGCCTCGCCGACCGCGATCCTCAGGTAGTCCCCGGGCAACTCGGCGAACTTGTTGGTGTCGGCGGCGTTGCAGATCACCGCCTTGGCTGCGCCGCGCTCGAGCCGGTCGACGAGGTCGGCGGGACCGACGGCGGTGGTCGTGGGCATGACCACCGCGCCCAGCCGGATCACCGCCAGCATCGACTCCCACAGCTCGACCTGGTTGCCCAGCATCACCACCACGCTGTCGCCCCGGCCGACGCCGAGCCCGCGCAGGTGGGCGGCCACCTGGGTGGACCGCGTGGCCATTTCGTCGAAGGTGTACGACGCCCGCGAGCCGTCCTCCTCGACGATCACGAGAGCCGGGCCGGTGTTCCCGATGGCGTAGGCGTCGAACCAATCGTGGGCGAAGTTGAACCTCTCGCCCACGGCCGGCCAGGAGAACTGGCTCACAGCGTCGTCGTAGGACGAGCGCAAGGTGACCAGCAGGTCGCGCGCAGCGTGCAGTGCGGTCGTGGCCGCGTTGCCGGACTCGGTGTTGAACATGCATCGCCTCTCGTCGTTCGAGCGCCCGCGGGCGCCCCACAAAGACAGTGTGACGGCCGGCACAGAGACACGGCACCCTCCAAGGAGGGGGTGGGCGGCGAGCGACCCGGCTCACACGAAACTTCGAGGGTCTGTAGTTGTAGGATCGACGCCAGGTCCAGGGGAGGATGCGAGGTAGCGGTGAAGGGAGGATGTCGTGGGCGCCGGTGAGTCGTCGCAGCTTCTGGGCGGCGCCCTTGCGCGGCTTCGGCGGCGGTCGGGCGTCTCGGTGGCTTTCGGAGGTCCGGTCGGGCCTGGAGGGGATCTGATCCTGGAGCGCTTCGACGGCCCGACCGTCGGCGCACTCGCCGGCCTGGCGGTGAGCCTTGGCGAAGGCCTGGGCGGGAAGGTGGTAGCCCTGCGCCGTACGGCGGCGGTCAAGAACTACTTCGATACCGACGCGATCACCCACCGCTACGACCGACTGATTCGTGCCGAGGGGTTCCGATCGGTGGTGGCGAGCCCGGTGATCGTTCATCGGCGAACGATCGCGGTGATCTACGGCGCCTACCGTAGTGACGAGGTCGCCGGAGGTCGGGTCCAGGACGCGATCACTCAGGAGACTCGTGCGCTGGAGCAGCAGCTCGTCGTGCACGAGGCGCTGGCCGGAGCGACGCGAGGCCGCTCGACGGCCGAGGCGGAGAGCGCGGGCCTGCGCGAGCAGCTCCGTGCGGCCGATGCCGGGCTTCGCCGACTGGCGGCGTCGGCCGACGATCCGGCTCTGCGGGGCGAGATCGACCGCATCATCCGAGGCCTCGCCGCAGCCCCTGCAGGTGACGCCGTCGCAGCGCGAGTGACCACGCGTGAGGCCGACGTGCTAAGCCTCGCGGGCCAGGGCCTGACGAACGCCCGGATCGCCGAGGCGCTCGGGCTCACTGTGTACACCGTCAAGAGTTACATGAAGTCGGCGATGTCGAAGCTCGGCGCCGTCTCGCGCCTGGAGGCGATCGTGATCGCGCGTCGCGCCGGTGTCATCGCCTGACCCGGCCTGCGGCTCTGGTGCCGGGCACTCGGATGATCAAGGCGTCGCCCTGCCCGCCGCCTCCACAAAGCGCGGCCCCACCGATACCGCCGCCCCGGCGGCGGAGCTCGTGGGCGAGAGTCAGCACGATTCGAGCGCCGGACATGCCCACGGGGTGCCCCAGCGCGATGGCCCCGCCGTTGACGTTGACCTTCTCGGGGTCGATGCCCAGCTCCTTCGTGGATTGGACGCCGACGGCGGCGAACGCCTCGTTGAGCTCGACGAGGTCGAGGTCGGCCACCTCGAGCCCCTCGAGGGTAAGGGCGCGCCGCAGCGCGTTGGCGGGCTGGGGCTGCAGCGAGGAGTCGGGCCCGGCGACCTGGCCGGAAGCGCCGATCTCGGCGATCCAGGTCAGGCCCAGCCCCTCGGCATTGGCCCTGCTCATCACCACCACGGCGGCGGCGCCGTCGGAGATCTGCGAGGAGGAGCCCGCGGTCACGGTGCCGCGCGGGTCGAAGGCCGGCCGCAGCGCAGCGAGGGTCTCGACAGTCGTCTCAGGACGGACGCCTTCGTCGGCGGTGATCTCGACGCTACCCGCGCGCCCCGGCACGCTGACAGGGATGATCTCCTCCTCGAAGAGCCCGTTCGTGATCGCCCGCGCCGCGCGCTGGTGGCTGCGCGCAGCGAACGCGTCCTGCTCCTCGCGGGTCAGGCCGTCGGAGAGGCGGTTGCGCTCCTCGGTGAGCAGTCCCATGGACTGGCTGGTGAACTGGTCGAAGAGTGCGTCGTGCGGCATCGAGTCGACCAGCTTGGCATCGCCGTACTTCACTCCGGTGCGTCCGGTGGGGAGTAGGTGGGGGGAGCGGCTCATCGACTCCATTCCACCGGCTACGACAATCTCGTGGACGCCGAGGCGGATCAGCTGGTCGGCCAAGGCGATGGCGTTCAATCCGGAGAGGCATACCTTGTTGATGGTGAGCGCGGGGACGCTCATGGGTACGCCGCCCTTGACGGCGGCTAGTCGGGCGGTGATCTGTCCGGTCCCTGCCTGGATGACGTGTCCCATGATGACGTAGTCGACCTGTTTCGCCGGAGATTCCCGCTTTGGCCAGGGCGCCGCGGATGGCGACCCCGCCCAGGTCGACAGCGGGGACGTCCCTGAGTGCGCCGAGGAGTCGTCTGATGGGGGTGCGGGCTCCGGCGACAATGACCGAGCCGCGGGCGGCGCCGGTGCTGGGGGTGGTGGTGGAGGTGCTTTCGGTCATGGCTGTCTCTCTTCCGGTGACGGCTCAGCGACGGGTGCTCCGGCGACGCCGGAGACGATGAGGTGGGCCAGTGCGCGATAGGCCGCGGCGTCGTCGAGGCCGGTGAGCCCGCGCATGCGGCCCTGCTGGATGGAGGACATGACGTGTGCCGCGACAGCGCCGACGAAGGCGGCGTCGACGGGGCGTCCCGGCCGCTCGGCGTCGCGGACCAGCTCCTGGACCCGGCGGGCGGCGATCTCGACGTTGCGTGAATAGATCTCACGGGTGGGTGCGAAGGCGTCGACATCGGCGTAGAACAGCGCGGAGGCTGGGGCCAGCTCTGCCGCGATGGCGTCGAGGTAGGCCGATATCCGGTCGGTGGGCTCGTCGGCGGCTGCCAGGCTGGTCTCGACACGCTCGGTCGAGCGGCGGAAGAAGGCGCGCGTCACTACGGTGATGAGCTGTTCCTTGCTCGGCGCGATCGCGTACAGCGTCGACTTCGAGCATTGCAGTCTGCCCGCGAGGTCCTCGAGGCTGGAGCTGCTGAAGCCCTCGGCGAGGAAGATCTCGATCAGGCCGTACAGCAGCTCGTCGCGACGAGTGGAGCGGCGGGGGCCAAGGGTGGTCTCCATGCCTGGCCGACAGTACTGTAATCCGTACTGTAGTGTGAGCTATAGTACTGATGTCGACTATGGAGAAGGAGAAGTTCTGCCCGTTACCCGCCTGATGCCGACGCCGGAGTCGGCGGAGCTGATGGAACTGACCCGGAGCATCGTCGACAAGGAACTCCAGCCGCTCGTGAACGAGGCCGAGCGGAGCCACACCTTTCCCCGAGAGGTCTTCCGGACCCTGGGCCGAGCGGGCCTGCTGGGGCTGCCCTATCCGGATGAGTATGGCGGGGGCGAGCAGCCTTACGAGCTCTATCTTCAAGTGGTCGAGGAGATTGCCTCGGCGTGGGCGGCGATCGGCGTCGGCACCAGCGTGCACGCGCTGAGTTGCTTCGGGCTCTTCCACGCCGGGACCGAGGAGCAGAGGCGGCGGTGGCTGCCCGACATGCTCGGTGGGGAGCTGCTCGGCGCCTACTGCTTTCCGAGGCCCATGCCGGCTCGGACCCGGCGGCGATAAGGACGCGCGCGGTCCGCGACGGCGACGAATACGTCATCACCGGGGCGAAGGCATGGACAACCCACGGCGGCGAAGCCCGTGCGACCCCCAATCTCCCACACGCACGATCATCCACGGAAATCTGGCGGTCATCGGTGGGGATCTCCTACATTCCACCCGGCACACCGTGGAACAACGGGTTCATCGAGTCGTTCAACAACCGGCTGCGCGACGAGTGCCTGAACCGCAACTGCTGGCCCACTCTGCTCGAGGCCCGCGTGGTCATCGACGACTTCAAGGACGACCACAACCACCGACACCGACACTCAGCGCTGGGCTACCAAACCCCCGCCGGGTACGCTGCCGGATGCACCCACAGACACCTGCCAGTCTACTTCCCGGTACGCAAGATCTTTGAACGCTACTTGGCTCGACTGCCTATGATTATCGCCCAGATCATCCAGGGCAAGGATAAGCCAAATCGAAGGTGGATCTGCGAGCTACGACTGTCGCATGGTTTGGCAGACCTAGCCCTGGATGATCTGGGCGGTGAGAAGATTTCCAGTTAGGCGAGACTAGTGGAGGCCTTTCCGCCACTTCCCTGGTGATGAAGGAAGTTAATCCATTCATACGCTGATGAAGAGTCGAGTGTCAAATTAATCTGTTCCGCAACTCTGCGTTTGACGACACGTTTTGTCATCGCGAGCGCATACGCGGATTTAGACAGCAGTTGCTGCACCATCTCGTCAACAATATCGTCGAGTTGGTCCTGAGGAACGGCATAGTTGATGCATCCCATTCTTTCCAGCTCTTTAGCGGTGTAGGGTTTGGCGAGTAGTAAGTATTCCATCGCTTTGGCGGGGAACATGTGCATGGGGACTAGGCTAGCTCCGCCGTCTCCGGGGACCGTATCGAATCCAAGAGAATCTTTGAGATCCATGTGAACATCAATTACGACTGCGTCCTCCCGCGCGACAATCAAGTCGCAGCCAAACATTATGGTTTGCGGGAGGCCGCTAACATCGCCATTCACTTTTGCGATTACAGGCTTCTCGATCTCGGCGAGTGCATTGTGAAGAATGCGGACACCGTGAAATGGCTTCCAGAGATAGTCTGGAAGAGTGACGCCCTCACTGTCGTCTGCGACGGCATCTTCTTTCCGGAAGTCTTCAATGACGGATTCGCTAAATGGCGGCGCGGGTAGATGCCAAGGCTTTCCATCCTCTATTCCTGTTATTACGACCACCCGAACTGAGTGGTCTTCGCGAAGTCGCGAGAGTGCCCGTCCAAGATCGAAGTGGATTTCTGCGGGAGACCCCGAATCGTTTAGTTGGATAATGCGGTCAAGCCCGATAAGGCGGATTGTTGCAACGGAGTTTTCAATCTGGACATTGACTGCCTCGAAATCCGCATATTGAGGATGTGTCTTCTGCATGGTTACCCTTCCCGTAAACTTCATTGATTGGCAGGCTCTGGGTCGTAAGCCCTCGACAAACTGTGTTGTCCGTTACATGGTGTTACAACCTTGGTGCGATCGGTACCCTCTAAAGAGGGGGGTGTAGCCGGGCCATCAGCAGCCCGTCGTCGAGATCGACTGATCGACTGCAAGAAGGAACTGGCTCCAGAACGGCCTGGCCCGGCTATCGGGGACCTGCCAGGGGTCGTGCCGACGTATGCGTCTCGGAACCGAGGTCCGCCTACCTTGGCAATCACGGGATTCGCCACGGACGCGACCGGCCAGCCACTGTCCGGCACAGACGCTGACAGAAGCAGCCGCTGGCGAGCCCGCACCTACCCCTGACGCCACCCGCATCTACCTGACTCGTCCTCGACCGCACCAACCCGCTCGATGCGAGCTCAGGAGAATGTCCGCGCGACCAACGTTTGTTCACCCGCCCGACAGAGAAAGAGACCGCGACATATGCCCGCAGTGGAAAAAGCCTGTGTGCGGCTTCTGCCTCCATCACTGTCTCGTCGAGCGAATACTCGTTACGTCACATGTGACGTAACGAGTGGACTGTCGGCGGCGAGGTTCGACACCCGTCGAGCCGGGCTATGGGCGGCCGCCCAGGCAGGGTCCAACGGACGGTCAGCCGTGACGGCGACGGTCACTCTCATGTCTTCTCGGAATCGATGCCGAGTTCGGACAACTCTCAGTTTGTCCTGGATTACTCTCAACTAGTCCTGAATCGGACAGGACAGCAGCGTTACGTCACTGGTGACGAAATAAGTTGCAGGCCAACCGGGCTCCGGAGTGTTCGACGATGAAGCTGATCTCATCAGGTCGGAGCCGGAAGTTGATCGGCACCAGCACCCGATCCCACCCGCTGACGCCGTAGAACGATGTGAGCAGTCGGGTCGAGTTGTGGCTGACGATCGCGACACGCTCACCGGCTGCGATGTCTAGTTCGTCTAGTATGGCCGCCTGGCGCCGCGCGAGGTCGGCGATGTCGGCGTAGGTCAACTCGCCCTGACTGCCGGCGGGCTGGACAGGCTCATCGACCGCGCCTACCCGGCGCGGGTACACGGCTGCGGCCCGCTCTAGGAAGTCGGTCACGCTGAACGGCACAACATACCTCGGGTTATCGAAGCGTTCTTCTCGCCCGCTAAGTATCCTGGTCACCAAAAGTCTTCTGTCGGGGTTGTCAAGGAAGGACCGAGAGTCATGCAGCGCAAGGTGAGTGACGAAATTATCGAGAGTCTTCGACGGGACATCAGCACCGGAAAACTCGCCGCGGGGACGCGTTTGCCCACCGAGAAAGAGCTCGCCCGCCAGTTCGACGTCAGCCAACCGACGATGCGCGAGGTGGTCCGGGTCCTAGACGCGATGGGGCTGATTGAGGTCCGCCACGGCAGCGGTGCCTGGGTTCGCGGAGACGGTGGTCGCTTCTTGCGTGCGAGCCTGGAGACAATGCTTCAACTCGAAAACGTTAGTATTCTGCAGGTTTTGGACGTGCGAGGCGTTCTCGGGAGCGATTCAGCAGAGCGCGCAGCGACCACCGCGACGCAGACCGATCTCGATGCCATTGCAGCCGCGTATGAGCGGCTGGACGCGATCGGCACACTCGACTCCATCGACGCGTTAATTGACGCGATCGGTGGGTTCCAGGTGGCGGTGGCCCAAGCCGCACACAATCCCTTGCAATCCCAACTTGAACACTTCTTGATCGACATCCTTCTGCATCTGCAGCTCAAAGTGATGCGGGAGCGAGGTGTAAGTTCATGGCAGAAGCGAGCGCGTAAGTTTCAATCCGATCGCAAGGCGATCGCCAAGGCTATAGCTGCGCACGATCCCGTTGCGGCGCGCACCGCCATGGCTGCCTACCTCACTCATCAGCGGACGACCTTCCTCGACGACCAGGAACTGGCCCAGCTGCGTCTGGCCGACCCGCTTGCCGTGGCTATCGCCAGCGAGCTTCGCTACTCCAACCACACCCGCACCAATGGTCGGTCGAACGCACCGGTAGATCGGGCGTCGGCGATGTAATGAGTGCATCGCCCGGCGGGTATCTAGTGAGCTGACTGCTACCGAGCGGACGTGCCGATCGAGCGTTTACTACGTTGCGGGTGCCACCTCGGTGAGTTCAGACGACCATGCGCGGGTGGCTGCGAAACCAGTCAGGCGATAGGTCACCCACCCGTCAATAACCAGCGGATCGCCGTCAATGATCGCCCTGGCAGCTTCTGGCGTTGGGGCGCGCACGACGAGGATGCCGCCGGTGCGATCGTGTTGAGGACCTGAGCACACCAGTTGGCCTTGCTCGTAGCACGAGTCGAGGTAGGGGCTGGTGCACGAGTTGGTGACATCTGATCTGGCTTGCCCTGCCGGGGCGGCCTGGAAGGATGTTGTTGTGCCCAAGCCCTATCCCCAGGAGTTCCGCGACGACGTTGTTCGCGTCGCTCAGAATCGTGAAGACGGTGTGACGCTCGAGCAGATCGCCGCCGACTTCGGTATCCATCCCATGACGTTGCAGAAGTGGATTCGCAAGGCCGACGTGGAGGCCGGGATCAAGCCCGGCACGACCGCCGCGGCATCCCAGGAGCTCCGGGAGGCCAAGCGGCGTGTGCGACTGCTGGAGCAGGAGAACGAGGTCCTGCGCCGCGCTGCTGCCTACCTGTCCCAGGCGAATCTGCCGGGAAAAGGTGGTACCCGCTCGTGAGCGAGCTCGCCGCTGACGGCATCCCCGTCACGGTGGCGTGCCGGGTACTCAAGATCGCTCGTCAGCCCTACTACCGATGGCTCAAGAACCCGGTCACCGATGCCGAACTCGCCGAGGCGTACCGGGCCAACGCCCTGTTCGACGCGCACCGAGAGGATCCGGAATTCGGCTACCGCTACCTGGCCGATGAAGCTGAGACCGCGGGCGAGAAGATGTGCCGGCGCACCGCCTGGCGAATCTGCTCAACCGGTGGCTGGACCAGTGCCATCAGCAAGAAGGGCCGCGGCAAGCATCGCAAGGCCGGCCCACCCGTGCACGACGATCTCGTCGAGCGAGACTTCGCCGCCGTGGGCCCGAACGAGCTGTGGCTCACCGACATCACCGAGCACTGGACGGCGGCGGGAAAGCTGTACCTGTGCGCGATCAAGGACGTCTATTCGGGCCGCATCGTCGGGTATTCGATCGACTCCAGGATGAAGTCCTGCCTGGCCGTGGCCGCACTGAACAGCGCCGTCGCCAGGCGGGGCGACGTCACAGGCTGCGTCCTACACAGCGATAGAGGATCTCAATTTCGCTCGAAGAAGATGCAGAAGGCTATCACCCGGCACGGCATGCTCGGGTCGATGGGAAGGGTCGGCGCTGCCGGGGACAACGCGGCCATGGAGAGCTTCTTTTCACTGCTACAGAACAACGTCCTCGACCGCCGATCCTGGGCCACCAGAGACGAGCTCCGGGCCGCCATCGTGCACTGGATCGAACGCACCTACCACCGCCGCAGACGACAAGACCGCCTCGGCAGATTGACCCCCATCGAATTCGAGACAATCATCAACCACGAGGCCCCTCAGGCCGCGTGACTAACCGTGTCACCTAACCGTGCATCAGCCCCCTGCAACGATCGAACCGGGTCAACGATCCGAATATTGGTGTGGTGCAGCCGAGTCATTTCGAGTCACCCTTAAGGTTTTCGATGTCGTAGTTCTCCTCTGCCATGCCCCAGTAGCCGTGGGTGCCCCAGCATTCATTGGCCATTCCCGACGGCAGTTCGCGGACCAGAAGTTCGCGCCAGGGCTGCACGAAGAGGGCGCGCGCCATGACCCGAGTTGACCGCGCGCGCGGCTTAAAGATGGTGCGAGCGATCTCCCACGCTCGATCGAGCAGCTCGCTGTCGGGGACCACCTCACCGATCAGGCCCAGATCGAGCAGTTCCTTGGCGGACATCTCCTGGCCAGTCAGCAAGAAGTGCTTGGCCCGGTTGATACCCATGAGCTCACGGAAGACGGTCTGAACACCGTCGCCGGGCACGATGCCCATCCCCGTGTAGTGGCCGTCGGCCATCGTCGTGCTCTCCGAGGCGATGACGATGTCGTTGAGTAGAGCCAATTCCTGGTGGATGAAGAACGGCCCGTTGATCGCCGCAATGACCGGAATCTCCAGGTTCAGGAACGCGAACGGCTCGTGTACCTGGTCCTTGTACCAGAAGTCATAACCTTTGTCGAAGGTCATCGGCTCGCGAAAGCCGTAACGCTCCCAGCCCTCGGGATCCATCGAGTCCAGGAACTTCGCCCCTGTGCCCGAGAAGATGAGGATCTCGTTGTCGGGGTCGTGGCCCACGTCAGCCAGAGCTGGGATGAACGCCCGGTGCAGCTCCAGGCTCCACTTCGCCGAATCATGCTCAGTGTGCATCCGCATCTCGAGGATGCCGTCCTCGCGCTTGAAGGTGAAGTACTCCGACCACTTTTCCTGATATTCCTCAAGGAATGTGCGGTACATCGTCTTTCGTGACCAGGGCTTGGGCGCAGGCATCAGATGCCCTCCGTTTCAAGAGAAGGTTCGCGGGGATGGCAGGACTGCCGGGTCGGGTTGTCCGGGGCTGACCCGGCACTGCGACCACTTGACTTCCAAGTGACTTGGTGACTTGGATAATTTTACGGTAGGTCCGTACTCGCCGACCTGTCAACCACTCCAACAATGAAGGGTCCGCAAATGTCGTCACTCGCGCCGCTGTCCGAGCTATTCGCTCAGTTGCCTTCGGGGGTGGTCATCGACAATCCCGACCGCACCGTGCGCTACATGTCCGATTGGGCTCGGGACCCTAGTGCGCGGCCGCCGTTGGCGGTGGTGCGGGTTGAGTCCACCGAGCACGTCAGCACCACGTTGGCGTGGGCGCACCGCCATCGGGTGGGTGTGGTTCCGCGTGGGGCGGGTACAGGCCTGTCTGGAGGCGCCACGGCAGACGCAGGCGTGGTGGTGGTCAGCCTCGAACGCATGGCGGCGGTCGACATCGATACCCAGGCCCATGTCGCAAAGGCCCAAGCCGGTGCACTCAACATCGAGGTCAAGCGTGCAGCTGAGGAAGTCGGGCTGTGGTACCCGCCGGACCCTTCGTCGTATGAGATCTGCACTATCGGCGGGAACGTAGCAACCAATGCCGGCGGCCTGTGCTGCGTGAAGTACGGGGTGACGCGAGATTTTGTGCTCGGAATGCAGGTGGTTCTCAGCGATGGGACTGCTGTCGACCTCGGTGGCACACGGCTGAAGGACGCCGCCGGATACTCGTTGATCAACCTGTTCGTTGGTTCAGAGGGAACACTGGGAATCGTCACCGAGGTCACATTACGACTGCTTCCACAGCCCGCTCCGAGTTCAACGCTGGTGGCGAGCTTTCCGACCACCGTCGCAGCGACCCAAGCGGTTCTGGACATCACCGGTGTCTGCCGGCCGTCGGTACTGGAGTTGATGGACCACACGACCATTGACGCCGTGGAGTCGATGACCTCTATGGGCCTAGACCGCTCGGCCGGAGCACTTCTACTCGCGCGCTCAGATGGGCCCGACCCAGCCTCGGCCGCCGAGATCGCAGCCGTCGAGGAAATCTGCCGGCGGTGGGGAGCGACCGAGATCTACTCGACTGACGATCTCGAGGAAGGCGAAGCTTTTACCCAAGTCCGCCGACTTGCGCTGCCTGCGATCGAACGACTGGGGTCGATCCTCCTCGAAGATGTGGGCGTCCCAGTGCCTGCACTGCCAGACCTGGTCGAGGGTATCGAGGAGATCGCCCGCGCGAACAACGTGACTATTGCTGTCATCGCTCACGCCGGCGACGGCAATACCCATCCGGTTGTCGTGTACGACCCCCAACAACCAGCACAGCTCGCCGCCGCCGAAACCGCATTCGCAGCGGTGATGGACCTGGCGCTACAGCTCAAGGGCACGATCACCGGCGAGCACGGGGTCGGACGACTCAAACGCGACTGGCTGCCCCAACAACTCGGAGCCGCTGGCTTGGCCTTACAGCACACCATCAAGCGCGCATTCGACCCACACAATCTCCTGAACCCGGGGGCGGTCCTGCTCCCTGAAAACGTCTAGGCCGACACCGCGTGCGGGATTCTTGATCACCACCGCGCACGCTGTGCAAAGTCCTTGACACAAGCCAGACACGACACATAGATTAAATTGACCTGGTGACTTGATGTGTTGGCTTAGGCGTTGCACACTGCGAGTCATCCTGACTGACAAAGGAGAACCGCCTGTGACCCGCATCGCCGACAGTCTGAACAGTTCAACTGACACTCTGGGAGTGCCAGTCCACTCACCCGACAAGGTCGGCCTCGACACCGATACTCTTCAACGACTTGCTCACGCTGTCAGCGACGACATTGATTCCGGACTGCATCACGGTGCGGTGCTCTTGGTGGCGCGAGGTGGCGAGGTTGGTTACACCGCTGCGATCGGTCACTCTGAGTTGTCGACCGAACGCCTCGCTGCGTACGACGACATCTTTCTGCTGATGTCCACAGCGAAGTCGTATACCGCGGCGCTCGTTCTCAACCTGATCGATAGAGGCCAGTTGGCGTTCGACACGAAAGTCGTCGACATCGTCCCGGAGTTCGGTGTGCGTGGTAAACAGCGCGCCACCGTCGCCCATCTATTGACTCACACCGCCGGAACCTGGGCTGGATTCGTTCCGCCGCCGCCTGGGCAGTGGGGTGCGCAGTGGGGCGATATGGACGCGATGACCGCTCTCGTGTGCGCCCAGCAGCTCGCCTACGTCCCCGGGGAGCGAGTGGTCTACAACCCGTTCGCGAGCTTTGGGCTCCTCGGAGAGATCGTGCGGCGGCTCGACCCCGCCGGTCGTAGCTTCCGTCAGATCGCTCGCGAGGACCTGTTCGAGCCCCTGGCGATGACCGACAGTTCTTTCGGGCTGAGGGTCGACGATCCGCGCCGGGTACCGGTTCGGATGGCTGAGACAACTCCTGGTGCCGCGGAAGTTTCGGTCATGGAGTCGCTCAATGAGCTCGTTGATGAGAACTTTGAGCTACCCGCTGGAATGGCCTTCGGAACCGTGCGCGACGTGTTTACATTCGCCGACACCCTGCGTAATCGTGGTCGCGCTCCGCAGCCAGCGAACACCCGCTACCTCTCACCTGCCATGATCGACTATGCGTTCCAGAACCACACTGGCGACAAGACCAATGAGTTTTGGGATTTCAACAAGCAGGCCCGGGACCTCGCCGAGTTCCCCGCTAATTTCACCTACGGCGGCGGTTACGTCCGCGGTACGGGCGACTACCTCACACCTTTCGGTGCCACGGCATCGCCGCGCACCTTCGGCGCGGTCGGCAGTGGCTCGACGATGTGGATGGTCGATCCGGTACGCGACTTGACCTTCGTCTTCCTTTCCAGCGGCCTTCTCGAAGGACTCAACCACTTCTTGAGACTGCATCGTTTGGCCGATCTCGCACTCGCCGCGGTGGACTGAAGTGGCGCAACAGGCGCGACCCCGCGCCGACCACAGCAACCGCTGAACGATCACCTAACGGCCTTCGCCCCGTTTCCCCTACCCAAGCAGGGAAACGGGGCGAACGGCTTGTTCCACAACGGTATCGCGGATTGACGGTGTCGTGGAGTGGGGTCAAGCAGCGTCAGCACCGAGTTGCGGTGCTGACGCCCACAAGCACCGACTGCGGACTGCGTCCACGGCGCGGGTACCGCAGTCGGTGCAGATTGGATACCTTCCTCAGGAGACGGTAGGTCGACGTGCTGCGCTGACGGCCGCAGTACAGATCGTGACGACATAGCCCACCACCATCAAGATCGCACCCATTCGGATATTGCCCGCCTGGTCGGCGTAGGCAGCCCAACTCAACGGGCCTTTCGTTCCGAAGATGAGAAAGACGAGGCCGACAGCACTCAATACCGCCGTCGCGATTGCAATCGCTCTGCCCGACAGCATGATTGCCGCTGTCGCCATGATCACCGTCACGATCGCAGTGGTCCACGCAAGCCAGCTGAAGTAAGCTTGCTGAAACGCTGTCGTGGGGGCGGCGCCGGACTGGACCATCTCTCCGAGATCGGTGTAGCTGAGAGTCATTTCGGGCGAGGGGCCGGCGGCGTTGGCAGGCATGAACAGCCACCCAAGTCCCGTTAAAGAAATGACGAAGAGCGCCGCGGCAACAGCGACAGCGCCGCCAAGAGTAGCCCTGGAAGTCAGGGCTGACGCTCTTATAGAAGAGGATGCGAAGGTCACGGCGATACCCTTTCATAGTGTCGTCCGGTGTCGGAGTCAGGGACGAACGAAGCAAACATCGAACACAGGTGATTTGCTGACCTGTTTGGCGCCGATACGGATGGCGAACGTCAGTAGATAGAACATGTCATCGCAGCAGCGTCTTGCGAGTCCCCCTGGCTGGCGTTGTTAACACCACTGTCCCGCGGAGATCCTTCGGTGATGACGACATGTCGCGGCAGCGACATCGAGCTTCGCCATCACTGCCGCGACTCATGAAACTCACATGGGTTCAGCAAGCGCCGTCCACGTTTGATTCGTCAGCTCGGCTTGCGCGGGCTCACCGTCAAGTCCTTGCTGCCATCGCGAGATCTGGGTGCTGTTGTCGACAACTAGCTTGCACCGTTCATAGCGCCGCGCGACGAATTCGTCGAGCGTTGCAGCCAGGTCCTCACTGGAGCCGAGCATCTCGCCCAGCACGACAGCGTCCTCGACCGCGAGACCTGCACCGTAGCCGATGTGCGGAGTGGTCGTGTGGGCCGCGTCGCCGATCAAGATGACCCGTCCATCGTGCCAGGGCTTGTCCATCACGTGGTGATGCAGCGCCGCCAGACTGATGGTGCCTTCCTCGAGGTTGTCGCGCGCCCAACCGGCCTCGCCACCGAACTCTTCGAGCAGTCCCTTGAATGTGTCCATGAAGGTGGACTCGTCGAGCCGGTCGGGCTTAGGCTGGCTGACCAGGCAGAAGATGTAAGAGTGCTTGTCGTTGACCGTGATCAGCCCCGCGGAGTGGTTGGCGCCGGCATACCCTCGAAGCGATCCCTCCTTGAGGGGCCTCTCGCCATTGCGCGGAACCCGTCCGCGCCATACGCACTGACCGGCATACTGCGGCAAATTCGCTTTAGGGAAGCGGAGTTTCCGGACAGTCGAGGCCCACCCATCCGCTCCGACGACGAGGTCGTAGAGCGAGACCCGGCCATCAGTGAGCCGGACCTCTACACCGTTGTCGGCATCGGAGATTTCTTGGACCGTCGTCTCGTGGGCGATCTTGGCTCCAGCTGCCACCGCGGCGTCATACAACTGGCCGTAGAAGGCGTGTCGGGTGATACCTACGGCAGGAGGCAGTCCTTCTCGCGCCACCGAGGGAGTCGGAACGTTCGCAATCTCAGTGCCGTCGGCAGTGTGAAACTGAACGCTGCTGATTGGAACACCCGCGGCAACTACGTCGTCGGCGACCCCAATGGCATCGAGGGCCCGCAGGTTCGGTGAACTGAGCAGCAATTCCGAACCGAGGATTCGGACGTCAAGCGCAAGCTCGACGACATCCACCTGAATTCCTTTGCCAAGCAGTGCGATTGCAGCACACAGGCCACCGGGGCCGCCACCGACGATCAGCGCCTTGTGGGCTCTTCGCAGTTAACCGGGCAATGCCTGGTCAGGCGCTTGGCGTGTCGTTGACGTGAGCGGCCCCTGGCCTCGGTGATTCTGGATGTTGTCAAGACAGTCAGAGCACCGGAGGAACAGGGGCCGTGGATCATGGTACGTCGTTGTTGTTGGGGTTGGAAGGCGTCGAGGTCGTCGGGGTCAGTGTCGGCGGGCCGGACGGGCGAACGCGGATCGTCGATGTCGGTACCAGTGATCCGGCGGCCTCGTGCTGCCCGGGGTGCGGTGTCCGGTCGACGTCGGTGAAGGAGCGGGTCGTCTGCACGCCCCGCGACATCGGCTACGGGGATGCTCCGATCATGGTGCGGTGGAACAAGATTCGGTGGCGGTGCGTGAACTCAGAGTGCGCGCGTGGGTCGTTCACCGAAGCGATCGGGCAGGTCCCGCGTCGTCGGCGGACCACGACCCGGTTGCGGGAGACGATCGGGCGGGCGATCGGCGATGCCGCTCGGTCGGTCGCCGAGGTCGCTGCCGGGCACGGCGTGTCGTGGCATACCGCGCACGGCGCGTTCGTCGACATCGCCGCCACGGCGTTGACCGATCCGGCCCCGACGTCGGTGCTGGGGATCGACGAGACTCGCCGTGGGAAACCGAGGTGGGTCCGCGGCGGTGATGGTCGGTGGGTGCGGATCGATCCGTGGGATACCGGGTTCGTCGATCTGGCGGGCGATCAGGGACTGTTGGGGCAGGTCACCGGCCGTACCAGTGCGGTGGTGATCGACTGGCTGGCCGCGCAGCCGGCCCCGTTTCGGGATGCGATCGAGTACGTGGCGATCGATCCGGCCGCGTCGTATGCCGCGGCCGTCGCGGTCGCGTTACCGAACGCGCAACTGGTCGTCGATCACTTCCACCTCGTGCAGTTGGCCAACGCGATGGTCACGAAGGTCCGTCGGCGGGTCACGTGGGACCGACGTGGTCGTCGTGGCCGGTCGACGGACCCGGAATGGGCCAACCGCCGCAGACTGTTGATGGGTCGAGAACGGTTGTCGGACAACAAGTATCAGAAGATGATCGCCGATCTGCGAGCGCACGATCCGGGCAACGAGATCTTCGCCGCGTACATCGTCAAAGAGGAACTCCGGGCCTTGTTGGCGATGGCGCGGAGTCGGCCGCGCGTCGACGATAGCCAGATCCGCGAACGCCTCTACCGGTTCCTGGACCTGTGTGCGCAGGTCAACGTTCCCGAAGCCAACACACTGGCCCGTACCATCGAAACATGGTGGCCCGGGATCTGCGCGTTCATCCGCACCCAGGTCACCAACGCCGCCACCGAAGGCACCATGAAGCGCCCTGGGTTTAGTTCCGAGTCTGATGAAGGAGAATCGGAAACATGCCTAAGAAGTTCAGTGCGGAGACCCGCGACCGCGCGGTACGGATGGTCTACGACCGTCAGGCCCTGGAAGGGGGCCCGCGAGCAGAGTCGATCCGCGCTGTGGCGCCGCAGCTGGGGGTCGGTGTGGAAACCCTGCGGATCTGGTGCAACCGTTACGGTCCGACCGACGCACACGCCGACCCGCAGGAGTCGCTCGAGCAGGAGAATCGCCGACTTCGCCGCGAACTGGCCGAATCACGCCGAGCGAACGAGATCTTGAAAGCGGCGTCGGCGTTTTTCGCCGCGGAACTCGACCGCCCCACGACGAAATGATCGCGTTCATCGACACGTACCGCGATCAGTTCGGGGTCGAGGCCATCTGCCGGGTACTCCAGACGGCAGATTGTGGGTTTCTCACCTCCCGTGGCTATCGAGCCGCGAAATCCCGTCCGGCCAGCACTCGAGCGGTGCGTGATCGAATGCTGATCGAGGACATGCAGCGGATTCACGCCGAGAACTACAGCGTGTACGGATACCGCAAGATGCATCACGCGATGCGCCGAGCCGGCTGGGACATCGGTCGAGATCAGACCGCCAGGCTAATGAAAACCGCTGGCCTGCACGGAGTTCGTCGGGGCCGCACGCCTATGACTACCACCCGAGCTGAGTCGCCCGATGGCCGCCCGGATCTGGTCAAGCGCGAGTTCGCCGCGGCCGGTCCGAACCGCTTGTGGGTCGCCGACATCACCTAATGGGAGTGTCGGGTCCGCACATCTGGGCGGGACGACATGGCGGCTGGTGGGTGGTCACTGAGATTTTACCGATTCCGGTGCATGGTTGAACCGAGCTGCTGGTGGGTGATTACTGACAGTTGAGTTCACGGATGCGTGCCGAGGTCTGAACGTAGACGGTGACCCCATCAGTCCGCCGCGGAGGTGCGTGTTCGGCTTGTGAGATGCCGCACCGAGAGTGCCGCCATTAGGTCGCCGCCCGCTCTCCGAGCTCATCGATTCGCCGGACCTACTGGCGGATGGCATCGGAAAGGATGTGCTCGATGATCACGTGCGGTATCGACTGGGCCGAGGACCATCACGACATAGCGTTGATGGACGACTCCGGCTTCATCATTGAACGTCGGCGAATCACTCATGACCCCAACGGTTTTGCCGAACTCCTGGCGATGGTCGCTGACCATGGCGGCACTGCGGACGACGTGCCGATCGCGATCGAGACCGATAAGAATCTTCTGGTTGTGGCGTTGGCTGGCGCGGGTTTCACCGTGTATCCGATCAATCCGCGGGCCGTCGCGCGGTACCGCGAACGCCACGGACAGGCGGGCAACAAGTCCGATTCGCGTGATGCCGCGGTGCTCGCCGACATCGTGCGCACTGACCGTCACCAGCATCGTCGGCTGCCAGCCAACAGCGAGCAGCAGCAGGCGATCAAGGCGCTGGCGCGTCAGCATCAGGAAGCGATCTGGGCGCAGAATCAGACGATCAGTCGGCTGCGTTCGGTGCTACTGGAGTTCTATCCTCAAGCGTTGCAAGCATTTCCGAAGCTCAAGCACCGAGCGGCGATGGAGGTTCTTTCAATAGCGCCCACCCCCACGGATGCGGCGAAGCTGACTCGCCCGCGGATCAGCAACGCGCTCAAAAGGGTTGGCCGACGCAACGACCCCGCCCTGGTAACCCAGATCCATAGCGATCTGCACGCCCCCGGGCTGCGGCAGCCGGATGCTGTGGAGGTGGCCTTAGGTCATACCGTAGCCAGTCTGGTCGCGATCATCGTGGCGATGCTCGATGCCGTCGCAGTGCTCGAGCGTGAACTCGTCACCGCATTCGCCGAGCATCCTCAAGCGGACATCATCGACTCGGTCCCCGGCCTCGGAGGTGTTCTCGGTGCGCGTATTCTCGCCGAAATCGGCGATGACCCAAAGCGCTTCAGCTCACCAACGGGACTGCGATCTTTCGCAGGAACAGCGCCGGTGACGATCGCGTCAGGCCGCTCGCACTACGTCAAGGCCCGCAAAGTCCGCAACAGGCGTCTGGCCGATGCCTGCCACTGGTGGGCGTTCGCAGCGCTGACATGGTCAGCGCCGGCCCGCGAGTACTACGACCATCGCCGTGCTGTCGGAGACCACCACAACGCCGCACTGCGAGCCTTGGCCAACAAGCTCCTCGGGCGCCTGTGGTGGTGCCTGCAGCACGATCAATCCTGGGACGACACTGCCGCGTGGCCGCGAGCTGCCACACCCGCCGCCGCGTAACCCCGAACACCAACCACCACCACTGCCTACTTGACATCTGACTGGCGTGGGATGTCTATGTTCGCATCCCGACGGGTTTCTGCTACACGGCGTTCATCACTGATGTATGCACCCGCAAGATCGTAGGCTGGGCCGTCGCGGCGACTCTGCACACGCAGTCTCTGCCGATGCAGGCCCTCGAGCAAGCACTGATCACCACGAAAGTGCACAAGACTGGCGGCGGTCTGATCCACCACAGCGACCACGGCAGTCAATACGTATCGCTGGCGTACTCCGATGCGCTCATCACCGCCGGCGTGCGCGCCTCGGTCGGGACCGTCGGCGACAGCTACGACAATGCTCTGGCAGAGACTGTCAACGGCCTCTACAAGGCCGAACTCATCCACCGTGAGCGGATCTGGCCAACGGTGACCGCGGTCGAGATTGCGACGCTGGGCTGGGTCAGCTGGTGGAACAACACGCGCCTGCACGAAGCGCTCAACTATCGGACACCCGCCGAGGTCGAAGCGTCGTACACTCACCCCACGACGACCGCGCCCGCGACCGTCTAACCACGGAACTAAACCCAGGGCGCTTCAGGTCAAGCAGGTGAAACGATCGGCCTGCGGATTCCGCAACATCGAGAACTCACGCCGCAGGATACGATTCCACTGCACCCGCAAACAACGGCGGGCGCGCATCCAGTTCCACTGCTAAAGGAACTGCCCGGTTAACTGCGAAGAGCCGCCTTGTGTACAGAGGGAGACATAGAAATAGATCCTTCGAAGAGTGGAAAAATGGCTCTTCGTATTTCAGAGTGCGTTGATGCGGTCGGCGAGCTGACCGGAGTGCAGCAGGGACCGAAATATGTAGTGGTCGAGGTTCCGGAAGCCTTGCGCGATCCCGCGCAGGTGTTCCAGGCGCCCGTTGACGGCTTCAACGGGCCCGTTGGAGACGCCGACGTCGAAATAGGCGAGGATCTCGGCGCGGCGTGACCACAAGGTGCGTCCGAGCTGGGCGAGTTCCTCTAATCCGTCGGGCAGACCCTTCTGGATGCGTTTGAGCAACTTGAACATCAACTTCTTGCCCTCCCTCCGTCGCGGATGTTCGTAGGCGGCGATCACCTGCAGATACACCTGATAGGTGACCTCGACGACGGCGTGCTCATCGTGGCTGGTCAACGCCTCGAACAAGGTGATCTTCTGCTTGTCAGTCAACAACGCGGGGCGGGTCCGCAGAATCCGCCGAATCTTGTACAGCGGATCACCGGTGCGGCCGCGATGCCCGCACGTGGCCTGCTGGACCCGGGTGCGGCACCGATCGAGCTTGTCCCCGGCCAACGCCACGACGTGGAACGGGTCCATCACGATCCGCGCCGCCGGCAACTCTTCGGCGGTCGCAGTCTTGTAGCCAGTGAACCCGTCCATCGCCACGACCTTCACCCGATCACGAAACACCTGGTCACGACCGTCGAGCCACGTTTTCAACACTTGTTTGGAGCGGCCGGCGATCATGTCGAGCAGCCGGGCCGGGCCGGTCCCGTCGACCACGGGTGTGAGGTCGATCAGGACGGTGACCCAACTCGACTCGCCGTGCCCACGGACGTGTTTCCACTTGTGCTCATCGACGCCCAGGTGCCGGACGCCGTCGAGGTGGGCGCCGGTGTAGACCAGGGCGCGTGCCGCGGACAGGGCGGCCAGGTTGACGACCTTCCACGCGATCCCGAGGTTGGCGGCGACTGCCGCGACGCTCATCTTGTCGACCACGATGCGTTGCACGATCCAACGGGCACACCTGCTGGTCATCACGGCTCGAGGCTCGACGATGCCGGTGATGTCGGCACGGAAGATCGACCTCGCACAGTCCACGGTCTCGCACACGAATCGGGGGACTGCGATACGCAGCAGGACCGGATGCCCGGCCGCGGGGATGTCGGTGACGACACGTTCGGTGTGATCACGCAGGCGGCCGGCGATTCCGCAGGCCGGACAGTGTTGATCAGGATCGAGAACCCGGCACCAGATGTGGGTGCGGTCGGCCGAGTCGACGGCGGCGTCGGTGATCGTGACGCCGAGCTCGACCGTCCGGCAGATCGTGTCAGCAACATCAGAAGTAGGCTGGTGCATGGGTCCTGTGCGTTCGAGAGGGTTTGTGTGAGAACTTCCATTCTCGCACCACAGGACCCGCCTACATGTTGTGGTCACTGCTCCCGCCGACGATCACCAGCTACGCACTCTCACATCCGAAGAGCCGGAAAAATACTGCCGATCAGGGTGTAGGACTTACATGGGCTGGGCCAGGGCAGCCCATGTTTCATCGGTGAGCTGCGCCTGGCGTGAGTTTCCGCCGTCGAGCCCCTGTTGCCATCGTGAGATCTGTGTACTGGCTTCGACAACGAGCTTGCATCGCTCGTAGCGGCGATCGACGAACTTGTTCAGTGTGGAGGCCAGGTCGTCGCCGTCTGCGGCGGCAACCATCTCGCCGAGCACGACCGCATCTTCGACAGCCAATCCAGCCCCGTATCCGATCTGGGGTGTGGTTGTGTGCGCTGCGTCGCCGATCAGCACGACCCGACCGTCGTGCCAGGGCTTATCCATTACGTGCCAGTGGAGGGCGGCGACACTGACCGTCCCTTCTTCGATATGGTCGCGCGCCCACTCGACGTCACCCCCGAACTCGGCGAGCATCTCCTTGAACGTGACGGTGAAGCTAGCAGGGTCGATTCGTTCGGGTTTGGGTTGGGCAACCAGGCACATGACATAGCAATGCTCTTCGCTAACCGAGATCATTCCGACATCTTTGCCGTCACCGGCCATTCCTCGGAACAGCCCTTTCGTGCGATCACGCCGAGGAATACGCCCTCGCCAAACGCACTGACCGGCGTACTGCGGCAAACTAGCGTTCGGGAAACGGAGTCGACGGACCGTTGACATCCAACCGTCAGCCCCCACCACCAAGTCATATATTGGCGAAGTACCGTTCGTCAGCGTTGCCTGAACCTGGTGATCGACATCAACGAGGGACTCAACCGTCGTCTCGTGATGGATCTTCGCCCCCGCCGCGCTCGCAGCGTTGTAGAGCGTGCTATAAAAAGCGCGGCGGGTGATTCCGACAGATGGCGGGAGCCCTTCGCGAGCCACATTCGGGATCGGGACTCTCGCGACTTCGGCGCCATCTGCTGTCTGAAGCTCAAGGGTGTCGATGGGGATTCCCTCGGCGACAACACTTTCGGCGACCCCGATGGCATCGAGGGCCCGCAGGTTCGGCGAGCTCAGCAGGAGTTCGGATCCGAAGATGCGGTCGTCGAGTGCTAGCTCGACGACGTCGACCTCGGCGCCGACGCGGAGCAATGCGATTGCCGCGGTCAGCCCCGCCGGACCGCCGCCGACGACGAGAGCTTTGTGAACCAGTAATGACACGATCTCTCCTACAGAATGGGGATGGGGTTAACTCGACCGACCTGGCTGAATAGCGGCATGTCGTGGGTGCGTCGGCATGCCGTCGGGGCCTACGCCCGGTACCGGGCGGCCGCGCGGGCAGCTATGTCGTGGGGGAGACCACCATGAATTCTGACCGGTTTGATGGCGATACGGGAGATCTTCCACGTATTCTGCTGCTTGACCATCGCGATGTCGTACACGCCGTATGCGAAGTAGTTGTCGGCCTCGTCTGGGCCGACTCCATGAGCGCCGAAGAAATTCGCACGCACTCGTGCAGAGTCCCCATCGATGTCGACGACGTGCCCGGCGTTGAGGTGCAACGTCGTGAGATAACCGCCGTTGCGTGCCTTGAGCGCGTCGATGTAGTCCGCGCGCGACACCTCCCTAGGAGGTTCGGCGAGCGACCCAGCATCAAGAGTGATTTGGTCTGCGATGTATTTACTAGCTGTATCCCAATCGAATTCATCCATGGCTAGGAAGTACCGACGGACCGAGTCCGACAGTTCTAGTTGTTGAATCCACCCGGTTGCCAGCTCATTTGACTCGCTCACTTGTCCCACTTGTCTACTCCTGCAACGTAACCGGCGGGAACCGGGGGAACTTCTTCAACAATGCGGTCGAGGATGGCTTTTGCGTCGCGCTGCACTTTCCGGAGCCCGGGGTGCAGGAGCTCACCTCGCCATTTGAGAATATTCCCAGCGACCATGACTGTGTCCACATTGCCCTGGTGCCCACCCGCAACTATCGCTTTCACCGGGTCAACTACGGGGTACAAGTTGATGTCATCCATGCGCAACAGCACGAGATCAGCCGCCTTACCGGGCGTGATCGATCCGGTCCGGTCGTCAAGTCCTGCAGCGGCTGCACCGCTAATCGTTGCTGCTTCCAGGACATCTGAGGCTGTCACCCGCGGCACATCCTCGTAACCTTCATAGCCAACGGTGTGAAGCAGGCCATCTCCGGTAAGCGCTGCACGCATGACATGAAACATGTCGGAAGCTGCGGCGGTCTCTGTATCGATCCCGAGACCAGGCTTGAGACCCGCGTTGAGCATTCGCGCGAGTGCCGGCGGCCGTACCCCGCCCATCACCGATTCGATGTATGGGGTCGCTTGCACGTGACCGCCGCTGTCTCGAATCAGACGGAACTCGTTGTCGGTGGTTTTTGTGCAGTGCAAAAAGAGCAGGTCGGGGCCCAAGACGCCGCGCTCATCGAGCCACTCGATACCGGGCTGATTCAAGTGCCCCACATGCATACTCGAGTGAATATCGAGTTCCCTTGCGAACTCGATATCCTTAGCGGCTGTATCCGGGCCGCCGACGAGCTCGGGACCACGGAGCATGGCGTTAAGAGTCACCAAGGCACTGTCGTCGTTGAGCACTTCTTCACGCACTCGCTTCATGTCGCGCGGGTGCGGCTGAACATTGTCTTCGTCCCATTGCCACGATCGCAAATCAACAGACGGCCACCCATAGGCGAAGACCGCACGAACACCCGAGTCACGTAGACCCTCGATCAACTGATCGGTATGTTCTGGTGAGTTCTGGACGTGCGACTCGTCCCGAAGAGTCGTCACTCCGGCGTCGATTGCACTGAGAGCGCCGAGGAGGTTGGCAGTGTAGAGATCCGCAGGCGTCAGGCGAGGGCTGTATTCAACTTGGACTATTTCGTAATAGTCATTGTAGCCCCAGTCTGTCGCGATGAAGCGAAACAGGCTTGACCAGAGGTGGCGATGCGTGTCGACAAACCCCGGAAGGATTGCCATGCCCGACGCGTCAATGACATGCGCGTCCGTATCGCCCAGCTCGGTACCAACAGCCTCGATCCGGCCGTTTTTAACCAAGACGTCGAAGAACCCATCCTCAACGCCCGAATCTTGAGTGATAACGAAACCGCCGCGTAAGAGAAGGGGGCCGCTGGGAGGGTTTGTCATTGTGTCTCCTTGAGTTTGGGTGCCTGCTGCCGGGGCGTAGATGCCCATATCGGAATGTCCGCGCTCCCCGCACAGGGGGTTGATCAGTCAGCCCGCCGGGTTCAGAAGGCGCGTCCACTCGATCGGATCAGATCCCGCCGAGATAGTGATGCCCGTTACAGGACGAGACTAAGTCACATGGTTACTTGGTGTCAACGAGCTTCTCCGCCGTTCGAGCTAACTGCTGATGCCGGACGGGGGACTGCCCCCGATTTGGTTGACATCTGATCCGGGCGTTCGCGCAGACGTCACGATCGTCGTTGCCTGTCACCTCAGCGCGCGCTGCGGAAGGACCGCTGTCATCACCCCCAGGACCAGACGCATCTACCGGGCAGTGGGCGCCCGGTTGTCGACCAGCACGGCGTGGTTGATCGATCCCACCGTGGCGTCCGCAGGGGGGAGGCGACCCGGCAGTGAACCGCCCCGGCGTGTCGGGAGACTCCGATTGTTGGGAAGGTTGGAGTCATGGCAGGAAGCACGTCGAAGCGGTACCCGGCTGAGTTGAAGGCCCGGGCGGTGCGGATGGTCGCCGAGAGGCCGGCCGATGAGACCGAGTGGGCGGCGATCAAGCGCATCGCGCCGCTGCTTGGCGTAGGCACGCCGGAGACACTGCGCAAGTGGGTCCGGCAGGCCGAGATCGACTCCGGCAGTCGCGAGGGCGTGACCACGGCCGAGTCCGAGCAGGTGCGGCGGCTCAAGAGGGAAGTCGCCGAGCTCAAGCGCGCCAACTCGATTCTGAAGGCCGCATCGGCTTTCTTCGCGGCCGAGCTCGACCGGCCAAGCGTGTGATCATCGAGTTCATTCGGGCTCACGCCGACAGGCGTGAGCCCGATGGGCTGCGGTGGGGAGTCGAGCCGATCTGCGCCGTGCTCAGCGAGCACGGTATCGCGATCGCCCCATCGGTCTACTACGCGCACCTCGACCGCGGGCCGACGGCGGCCGAGTGGCGCGACGCGCACCTGACCTGCGAGATTCAGCGCGTGTACGGCGAGAACTACGGCGTCTACGGGGCACGGAAGGTGTGGCTGCAGCTCAATCGCGAGGGCTTCTCGGTCGCCCGCTGCACGGTCGAGCGGCTCATGCGCGACGAGCATCTCACAGGCGCGGTGCGCGGCAAGGTCAAGCGCACCACGATCTCCGGTGCGGACGCCGAGCTTGCCGAGGACCTGGTCAACCGTGATTTCACGCCACTGGCTCCGGACAGGCTTTGGGTGGCAGATTTCACCTAATGGGAGTGTCGGGTCCGCACATCTGGGCGGGACGACATGGCGGCTGGTGGGTGGTCACTGAGATTTTACCGATTCCGGTGCATGGTTGAACCGAGCTGCTGGTGGGTGATTACTGACAGTTGAGTTCACGGATGCGCGCCGAGGTCTGAACGTAGACGGTGACCCCATCAGTCCGCCGCGGAGGTGCGTGTTCGGCTTGTGAGATGCCGCACCGAGAGTGCCGCCATTAGGTCGCCGCCCGCTCTCCGAGCTCATCGATTCGCCGGACCTACTGGCGGATGGCATCGGAAAGGATGTGCTCGATGATCACGTGCGGTATCGACTGGGCCGAGGACCATCACGACATAGCGTTGATGGACGACTCCGGCTTCATCATTGAACGTCGGCGAATCACTCATGACCCCAACGGTTTTGCCGAACTCCTGGCGATGGTCGCTGACCATGGCGGCACTGCGGACGACGTGCCGATCGCGATCGAGACCGATAAGAATCTTCTGGTTGTGGCGTTGGCTGGCGCGGGTTTCACCGTGTATCCGATCAATCCGCGGGCCGTCGCGCGGTACCGCGAACGCCACGGACAGGCGGGCAACAAGTCCGATTCGCGTGATGCCGCGGTGCTCGCCGACATCGTGCGCACTGACCGTCACCAGCATCGTCGGCTGCCAGCCAACAGCGAGCAGCAGCAGGCGATCAAGGCGCTGGCGCGTCAGCATCAGGAAGCGATCTGGGCGCAGAATCAGACGATCAGTCGGCTGCGTTCGGTGCTTCTGGAGTTCTATCCTCAAGCGTTGCAGGCATTTCCGAGGCTCAAGCATCGGACGGCGATGGAGGTTCTTTCAATAGCACCCACCCCCACAGACGCGGCGAAGCTGACTCGCCCGCGGATCAGCAACGCGCTCAAAAGGGTTGGCCGACGCAACGACCCCGCCCTGGTAACCCAGATCCATAGCGATCTGCACGCCCCCGGGCTGCGGCAGCCGGATGCTGTGGAGGTGGCCTTGGGTCATACCGTAGCCAGTCTGGTCTCGATCATCGTGGCGATGCTCGATGCCGTCGCAGTGCTCGAGCGCGAACTCATCACCGCATTCGCCGAGCATCCCCAAGCGGACATCATCGACTCGGTCCCCGGCCTCGGAGGTGTTCTCGGTGCGCGTATTCTCGCCGAAATCGGCGATGACCCAAAGCGCTTCAGCTCACCAACGGGACTGCGATCTTTCGCAGGAACAGCGCCGGTGACGATCGCGTCAGGCCGCTCGCACTACGTCAAGGCCCGCAAAGTCCGCAACAGGCGTCTGGCCGATGCCTGCCACTGGTGGGCGTTCGCAGCGCTGACATGGTCAGCGCCGGCCCGCGAGTACTACGACCATCGCCGTGCTGTCGGAGACCACCACAACGCCGCACTGCGAGCCTTGGCCAACAAGCTCCTCGGGCGCCTGTGGTGGTGCCTGCAGCACGATCAATCCTGGGACGACACTGCCGCGTGGCCGCGAGCTGCCACACCCGCCGCCGCGTAACCCCGAACACCAACCACCACCACTGCCTACTTGACATCTGACTGGCGTGGGATGTCTACGTCTCGACCTGGTCGGGGTGGGTGTATGTGGCGTTCGTGATCGACGCGTACGCCCGCAGGATCCTCGGCTGGTCGGCATCGATGTCGACGACCACCGACTTCGTGCTGCATGCCCTCGAACAGGCGGTGTGGACCCGGAATCGTTCTGGGGCAGCCGATTTCACTAATTTGGTACAGCATCACGACAAGGGGTCGCAGTACACCTCGATCCGGCACGGGCAGGCCCTGGCCGAGGCGGGTATCGCCGATTCCGTTGGGAGCACCGGGGATTCGTACGACAATGCCCTGGCGGAGACGATCAACGGGCTGTACAAGACCGAGTTGATCAAGCCGCGCAAGCCGTGGAAGACGGTCGATGAGGTCGAGATCGCCACCGCCGAGTGGGTCGACTGGTTCAATCACCGGCGGCTATACGAGTACTGCGGCGACGTCCCGCCGGTCGAGCTCGAGGCGGCGTACTACGCTCGTACAACGACGCCAAACCTCGTGGCGTCATCCGTTTGAGACAGTCTCCGGACACGCCGGGGCGGTTCACAGCCATCCGGACGGTTGGTGAGCCGGGTATCGAGCCCTCGTTTGCTGTCCGGCTCAGGGCACCTTTCCCGGACTCGAATATGTAAACAAGTATCCTGGACTGCCGACCAGTGCTGTTGCAGCACAAAGGTAGTGGTCCACGAGTCTGGTTTGCCCGGGATCAGTCTTACTGCTCTACTGCGCGCAGAGTCCGGGTACGCGGCGTAGTGCCTCCTCGGTGAGGTCTGAGATCTCACTCTGATCGAGTAGTCTCTGTCGGCAGACGTAGCGCGTCCACGAGGGTCCGCGACAGTGAGGTGAGCAGCCCGCCCGGTCGCGTAGCCGCAAACTCATACGGGTGATGTTTCTGGCTGCGTTCGCCGCGCTGCAGGACCCGACCAGTCGCGCCTTACTACGACCGCGAACGCGCCGAGGCAAGAAGCACAATGCCGCGTTATCTGTCTGGCACGTCGTCGCTACGACGTCCTCCTCTACGCCCTGCTCAAGAACAAGACCCTCCATCGCGCCCCCGCTGCTTCAGCCGCTTGACGAAGCCGTAGGGGCGCCCCCCCTCTTTGGGGGGTGTCTTTTGCAGTGCGCGTACTGCAATATGTGAGACACCTCACGGAAGGGTCGCAAGCCGCCCGCTGTCTATGTACGAGAGATCATTCAGGAAGGACCTAGTACACTCATGAACGATTCAACGAATACTTCTGTTCGAATAGATTTCGATCTAGGGGTACCTATGCGAGATGGCACACTACTGAAAACCGACGTCTGGATACCTGCCAGCGGCGGTCCGTCGCCAGCCCTACTCGTGAGAACGCCTTACGGCAAACATAATCTACAAGCTTTCGCGCATCCACTTCATCCTAATTTTTTCTCGCTCCTAAATTCAGGCTATGCGCTGGTATGGCAGGAATGCCGTGGCACCTCCAAGTCCGATGGGTCATTCAGTCCTATGGTAGATGATCCCAGAGATGGGGCCGACACGATTGAGTGGATTCGTAAACAAGATTGGTGTAATGGGTCGATTGGGTCCTATGGCCCATCTTATCTTGGATTTACCCAATGGGCGACGGCCTCGAAGCAACCAGAGGGCCTCGAGGCAATTGCGCCGATGATTACTAGCACTGACTATTACAGTGCTCCTTGGCATTCAGTCGGTGGCGCCCTCTCATTGCACACAGTGTTGTGGTGGTCGACCTCGATGGCTTTGGCGATGTCTGCCCGAGAAAACAGTGACACATCCCGAACATCGGCGCTTAATGCCATGCTGACAAGTCCAACAGAGTTTCTTAATCATACCCCGCTTCGCGACCAATCACTGTTGCTTGAAACCGTTGGTTGGTGGGAAGAGATTGTAGACCACCCGGAGCGAGATGAGTACTGGCGTAATCTTTCAGTTGCGGAAAAATTTGATCATATTAATACTCCCGCCATTCACGTTGGAGGGTGGTTCGATATCTTTGTGCAAGATACGACAAAAGCATATTGCGAACTTAGTGCTGGGCTTTCGGAAGGAGACAAGCGCGAGCGCCATCGACTTGTACTTGGTCCATGGGATCATCTGAATTTCACCGGGATTTACCCAGATCGGCAGTTCGGTCAATTCGGCAATGTCGAGGCCGCAAATCTCACAAGCACGTACTTGAACTTCTTCGACCGCTGGCTGAAGGGCGATACTTCAGCTACGCCCTCCATGGCCTCGCCAGTGCATATATTTGTAATGGGAATCGACCAGTGGCGCGGTGAAGAGGCTTGGCCACTTCCAGACACAACGTACACAGAGTTCTTTCTCGATAGCGATGGCCAGGCTGGTGTGAACATCGAAGCTGGCGTGCTTCGTCCCTCCTTTGCTACGGGCGCGGCGCTCGACAAGTATAGGTACGATCCCCGAGATGCAGTCCCGAGTGTCGGAGGACGGATGGTACTGCCTGCGACCGATGGAGGGGTGGGGCCTGCAAACCAATGGTCGGTCGAAAAGCGAGCGGATGTGCTCTGCTACTCAAGCCCCCCGTTGTCTGGGCCATTAGAGGTTACAGGGTACTTACGTCTAATTTTATACGTTTCTTCTTCCGCTTTTGACACCGATTTCACGGGGAAGCTTGTTGACGTCGACACGGACGGACGTCCACTCTATCTCTCGGATGGCATACTGAGGATGCGGTATAGGTCATCGCTGTCAAGCCCCGAGCTGATGACTCCCGGCGATGTTTATGAGGTGTCGCTTGACTTGGGCGTCACCTCAAATGTTTTTCTTCGTGGTCACCAAATCCGGCTGGAAGTGTCGAGTAGCAATTTCCCTCGCTACGATCGTAATACTAATACCGGCGGCATAATCGCTAATGAGGAAATCGAAAATTCTGTTGTTGCCAGTAATGTAATCCATCACAGCTCTAGGTATCCAAGCAGGCTAATACTGCCAGTAATTAACCGGTAATTGTTTGACTTGGCTATCCAGATTCCCAATTCTTTTCAAGCTGAATACGCCGCCGGAGGTAAGGGTCAGCATGCGCTCCATGCCGCAGCTTGGGCATGACCCGAACAGGCTCGTGGCATCGTAGAAGCACGAGTTGCGCACCTTGCCATCCGGCCACGTAACCGCAGCTTTACGCATGTGTCGCTGGCAGCGGACGCATTCCAGTTGGCCGTCGGTTGCTTTGGGTCGGCCTCGGACCGTGTTTCGGCGGCGGGGTTCAATCGTCGTCACTGATGATCCTCGCTCGGCGTGGGCGTACTGCCTTGTTGAGCTCGACGACGTTTTCGCGGCCAGCGCTGGCGGCCTTCTTTCGAGCGTTGGCTGCGGTGACAGTCACGAGATCCTCAGGGCCGCACTCAAAGATGTCACACAGAGCTGCAATGAGCTTGAGGGAGACACGTTCGGGACGCTGGTGCACTATGATCCGTCCCGGTGTTTCTGGAGGGTTCGTCTCAAGGGAGGATGAAACCTATGGCAGCGTCTGGATCGAAGTGGTATTCGGGGCTCTTCGCAGTTAACCGGGCAGTTCCTTTAGCAGTGGAACTGGATGCGCGCCCGCCGTTGTTTGCGGGTGCAGTGGAATCGTATCCTGCGGCGTGAGTTCTCGATGTTGCGGAATCCGCAGGCCGATCGTTTCACCTGCTTGACCAGCCGGTTGGTGCCTTCGGTGGCGGCGTTGGTGACCTGGGTGCGGATGAACGCGCAGATCCCGGGCCACCATGTTTCGATGGTACGGGCCAGTGTGTTGGCTTCGGGAACGTTGACCTGCGCACACAGGTCCAGGAACCGGTAGAGGCGTTCGCGGATCTGGCTATCGTCGACGCGCGGCCGACTCCGCGCCATCGCCAACAAGGCCCGGAGTTCCTCTTTGACGATGTACGCGGCGAAGATCTCGTTGCCCGGATCGTGCGCTCGCAGATCGGCGATCATCTTCTGATACTTGTTGTCCGACAACCGTTCTCGACCCATCAACAGTCTGCGGCGGTTGGCCCATTCCGGGTCCGTCGACCGGCCACGACGACCACGTCGGTCCCACGTGACCCGCCGACGGACCTTCGTGACCATCGCGTTGGCCAACTGCACGAGGTGGAAGTGATCGACGACCAGTTGCGCGTTCGGTAACGCGACCGCGACGGCCGCGGCATACGACGCGGCCGGATCGATCGCCACGTACTCGATCGCATCCCGAAACGGGGCCGGCTGCGCGGCCAGCCAGTCGATCACCACCGCACTGGTACGGCCGGTGACCTGCCCCAACAGTCCCTGATCGCCCGCCAGATCGACGAACCCGGTATCCCACGGATCGATCCGCACCCACCGACCATCACCGCCGCGGACCCACCTCGGTTTCCCACGGCGAGTCTCGTCGATCCCCAGCACCGACGTCGGGGCCGGATCGGTCAACGCCGTGGCGGCGATGTCGACGAACGCGCCGTGCGCGGTATGCCACGACACGCCGTGCCCGGCAGCGACCTCGGCGACCGACCGAGCGGCATCGCCGATCGCCCGCCCGATCGTCTCCCGCAACCGGGTCGTGGTCCGCCGACGACGCGGGACCTGCCCGATCGCTTCGGTGAACGACCCACGCGCGCACTCTGAGTTCACGCACCGCCACCGAATCTTGTTCCACCGCACCATGATCGGAGCATCCCCGTAGCCGATGTCGCGGGGCGTGCAGACGACCCGCTCCTTCACCGACGTCGACCGGACACCGCACCCCGGGCAGCACGAGGCCGCCGGATCACTGGTACCGACATCGACGATCCGCGTTCGCCCGTCCGGCCCGCCGACACTGACCCCGACGACCTCGACGCCTTCCAACCCCAACAACAACGACGTACCATGATCCACGGCCCCTGTTCCTCCGGTGCTCTGACTGTCTTGACAACATCCAGAATCACCGAGGCCAGGGGCCGCTCACGTCAACGACACGCCAAGCGCCTGACCAGGCATTGCCCGGTTAACTGCGAAGAGCCGGTATTCGGTGGAGTTGAAGCGCGACGCGGTGGACATGGTCGAGCAGTTGGTGGCCCACGGCTCCACACGGGGCGGCGATGGGCAAGGCCGCGGACTTGTTGGGAGTCGGCTCGGCGGAGACGGTTCGGCAGTGGGTACGTAAGGCACCGTCGTCGTCTGCTGCTGGCGGTGGTGCAGCGTACGCCGGTAGCGAGGAGATTCGACGGCTCAAGCGCGAGGTGGCCGAGCTCAGACGGGCCAACGGGATCTTGAAGGCGGCGTCGGCTTTCTTCACGGCCGAGACCGACCGGCCACACCGCTAATTGTGAAGTTCATCCGCACTCGCCAGGGGCATCGGGTGGGTGCGGATGGCCTTGTCTGGGGCGTTGATTCGATGTGCGCTGTGCTCTGCGAGCACGGATCTGAACCGTCCTGGGTCTGGTGGAGACCGTGATCTCACCAGGAGAATGCTGTTATGGGAGCACCACGGAAGTTTGACCAGGAGACGCGTGAGCGTGCCGTGCCGATGTATCAGGATCGGCTCGGCGAGGTGGGCGGGTCGAAGTCGGCGGCGCGCCGGCATGTCGCCGAGATGCTCGATATCAATCAAGACTAAGTCACATGGTTACTTGGTGTCAACGAGCTTCTCCGCCGTTCGAGCTAACTGCTGATGCCGGACGGGGGACTGCCCCCGATTTGGTTGACATCTGATCCGGGCGTTCGCGCAGACGTCACGATCGTCGTTGCCTGTCACCTCAGCGCGCGCTGCGGAAGGACCGCTGTCATCACCCCCAGGACCAGACGCATCTACCGGGCAGTGGGCGCCCGGTTGTCGACCAGCACGGCGTGGTTGATCGATCCCACCGTGGCGTCCACACGGCGCAGCCGCCCCAGTCGCACCCTGCTCACCATCCTCGCCGTGGCCGCCGTCCTCTGCGCCGAGATCGCCCTCCTCATCTGGCTCTCCACCCTGACCACGGCACCCAAACCTCAGCCGACCCGACCGACGGATTCGCGCTACATTTCGTCACATGTGATGAAATAGCTAAAGTCATTGCACCGCAGGCGATTCCGCGCCGATAACTTAGATTATGTTAAGTAGTAGTTTGGTTATCTGCACTGCGCGCGAATATCTCGGCCTCTTGTAACACCCCACACTATCCGGACCCCCCGGTCCCTACCTGCGGTTTTGGCAGCGCCGTAGCCGATGCTGCGAGGGGCTCAGTGCATGTCGAGGGCCGCCAGTCGTCAGGAGTTCGTAGCGTGCTCACCAGGCAATATCCATCATGTGGTTGCGTCTTCTGCAGTTGGACTGCAAAATATGCAGACGGTTGAAAGGCGGTTTCCATGGCAGAACGGGACATCGGCGGTCGTTTGATTTACCTCCCGGCTGGTGAGGCTGGTCCAGATTCTGAGTCTTTCCTGCGGGACGTACTCGAAGGCTGGCGGCGGGCGCAGCTTGCACAGAACTTCCGCCCTACCACCGCCGATCGCCGCATTAAGCTCATCCAGCGTATGGCCGACTTCGTTGGATCCCCTCCGTGGCAATGGTCGCCAAGTGATGCTGACGAGTTCTTCGCACACCTGCGCGGTGTGCGGAACCTGTCGCACGCGACGATTCGTGCCTATCAGTCGGATGTCAGACTGTTCCTGGAGTACGCGACGAACCCGTCTTACGAGTGGAATGAGAACTGTGGGAGGTTGTTTGGAACCGTCTTCTCGCAGGTGGTCACCGAGTTCAACCGCGCCACCCATGTCCAAACCAACGACACCAAGGCCAAGCGACGTCCGTTCACCTTGCCGGAGTTGCAGCAGTTCTTCGATCTCGCCGATCTCGAGCCGGAGCGAATTCTCCACTCAGGACGCAAAGGGGCGCTCGCCGCTTGGCGCGATGCGGTGGCGTACAAAACTCTGTACGGTTGGGGGCTTCGGTCGAACGAAGGCCGGCGCCTTCAACTCGTCGACTTCTCGCGCAACGCCCGGGCCCCCGGGTTCAACGAGTGTGGCCTGTTACGTGTTCGTCACGGCAAACCGATGCGCGCTTCGCCGGCCAAGCAACGCACCGTCCTGACGGTTTTCGACTGGACCGCAGAAGCGGTGCAGCACTGGGTGACCTTTGGGCTCCCTCGCTACGGACGACCCGTGAACGACCTCTTCCCCACCGATCGGGGCGGAATTGTCGCCGGCCGAGACCTCTTAAAACGGATGCGAAACCTGGTCGATGAGCTCGGATTTCCCCCAGGACTCGACCTCCACTCGCTGCGGCGTGCCTATGCCACCCATCTACAAACCGAGTACGGATACGACCTGAGCTTCGTCCAGATGCAGCTCGGTCACGAGCATGCGGCAACAACCTCGATCTACACGATCGCCTCCCCCGACTACCGGTCCCGGCACTTGGAGCAGGTGCTGGCAGAGACGCTTCGCCGCAGCAGCGGCGACAACGGAGTCGGCAGTGCAACAGGAAGGACCGACAGTGAAACGTGAAATCCAATACCAATGGCGCGTGCGCGAGCACATGGCACGGGTCGGGATGAAGAACAGCCGCGACCTGGTGGAACCATTGCGAGACAGAGGCATCACCCTCTCCGAATCCCAGATCTACCGGATCGTGGGACAAGAACCCGAGCGCATCGCGTTCAGCGTTCTCGCAGCACTCTGTGACATCTTCGGAGTCGAGGCTGGCGATCTCGTGACCTACACCGCCATAGATTCCGCTCGGCGGCGAGACAAGCGGGCCGTGAACTCTCCCACCGACGTGCCGCTCCTCGACGCGTATCGACCGGTCCGAGCCCGAATCGTTGACGACGATGACTGATCGACGCCGCGGCCGCCCACGGACACTCGGTGGAGCCTGGACATGCGACCGCTGCAAGCTGCCTGTGTCGAAGCACCGAGTCCGCTGGCCCAGTGAATGGCTCTGCGGCGCCTGCTACACCACTGCAGTGCGGACCTACGGTCGTTGCGCGTTGTGCGGCGCAGACCGCATGACGCCGGGGAGATCGAACGAGGGACAGCCGATCTGCCGCGAGTGCGCCGGAATCACCACAGCCCTCGATTGCATACACTGAAGCGCCCTGGGTTTAGTTCCGTGGTTAGACGGTCGCGGGCGCGGTCGTCGTGGGGTGAGTGTACGACGCTTCGACCTCGGCGGGTGTCCGATAGTTGAGCGCTTCGTGCAGGCGCGTGTTGTTCCACCAGCTGACCCAGCCCAGCGTCGCAATCTCGACCGCGGTCACCGTTGGCCAGATCCGCTCACGGTGGATGAGTTCGGCCTTGTAGAGGCCGTTGACAGTCTCTGCCAGAGCATTGTCGTAGCTGTCGCCGACGGTCCCGACCGAGGCGCGCACGCCGGCGGTGATGAGCGCATCGGAGTACGCCAGCGATACGTATTGACTGCCGTGGTCGCTGTGGTGGATCAGACCGCCGCCAGTCTTGTGCACTTTCGTGGTGATCAGTGCTTGCTCGAGGGCCTGCATCGGCAGAGACTGCGTGTGCAGAGTCGCCGCGACGGCCCAGCCTACGATCTTGCGGGTGCATACATCAGTGATGAACGCCGTGTAGCAGAAACCCGTCGGGATGCGAACATAGACATCCCACGCCAGTCAGATGTCAAGTAGGCAGTGGTGGTGGTTGGTGTTCGGGGTTACGCGGCGGCGGGTGTGGCAGCTCGCGGCCACGCGGCAGTGTCGTCCCAGGATTGATCGTGCTGCAGGCACCACCACAGGCGCCCGAGGAGCTTGTTGGCCAAGGCTCGCAGTGCGGCGTTGTGGTGGTCTCCGACAGCACGGCGATGGTCGTAGTACTCGCGGGCCGGCGCTGACCATGTCAGCGCTGCGAACGCCCACCAGTGGCAGGCATCGGCCAGACGCCTGTTGCGGACTTTGCGGGCCTTGACGTAGTGCGAGCGGCCTGACGCGATCGTCACCGGCGCTGTTCCTGCGAAAGATCGCAGTCCCGTTGGTGAGCTGAAGCGCTTTGGGTCATCGCCGATTTCGGCGAGAATACGCGCACCGAGAACACCTCCGAGGCCGGGGACCGAGTCGATGATGTCCGCTTGAGGATGCTCGGCGAATGCGGTGACGAGTTCACGCTCGAGCACTGCGACGGCATCGAGCATCGCCACGATGATCGCGACCAGACTGGCTACGGTATGACCTAAGGCCACCTCCACAGCATCCGGCTGCCGCAGCCCGGGGGCGTGCAGATCGCTATGGATCTGGGTTACCAGGGCGGGGTCGTTGCGTCGGCCAACCCTTTTGAGCGCGTTGCTGATCCGCGGGCGAGTCAGCTTCGCCGCATCCGTGGGGGTGGGCGCTATTGAAAGAACCTCCATCGCCGCTCGGTGCTTGAGCTTCGGAAATGCTTGCAACGCTTGAGGATAGAACTCCAGTAGCACCGAACGCAGCCGACTGATCGTCTGATTCTGCGCCCAGATCGCTTCCTGATGCTGACGCGCCAGCGCCTTGATCGCCTGCTGCTGCTCGCTGTTGGCTGGCAGCCGACGATGCTGGTGACGGTCAGTGCGCACGATGTCGGCGAGCACCGCGGCATCACGCGAATCGGACTTGTTGCCCGCCTGTCCGTGGCGTTCGCGGTACCGCGCGACGGCCCGCGGATTGATCGGATACACGGTGAAACCCGCGCCAGCCAACGCCACAACCAGAAGATTCTTATCGGTCTCGATCGCGATCGGCACGTCGTCCGCAGTGCCGCCATGGTCAGCGACCATCGCCAGGAGTTCGGCAAAACCGTTGGGGTCATGAGTGATTCGCCGACGTTCAATGATGAAGCCGGAGTCGTCCATCAACGCTATGTCGTGATGGTCCTCGGCCCAGTCGATACCGCACGTGATCATCGAGCACATCCTTTCCGATGCCATCCGCCAGTAGGTCCGGCGAATCGATGAGCTCGGAGAGCGGGCGGCGACCTAATGGCGGCACTCTCGGTGCGGCATCTCACAAGCCGAACACGCACCTCCGCGGCGGACTGATGGGGTCACCGTCTACGTTCAGACCTCGGCACGCATCCGTGAACTCAACTGTCAGTAATCACCCACCAGCAGCTCGGTTCAACCATGCACCGGAATCGGTAAAATCTCAGTGACCACCCACCAGCCGCCATGTCGTCCCGCCCAGATGTGCGGACCCGACACTCCCATTAGGTGATGTCGGCGACCCACAAGCGGTTCGGACCGGCCGCGGCGAACTCGCGCTTGACCAGATCCGGGCGGCCATCGGGCGACTCAGCTCGGGTGGTAGTCATAGGCGTGCGGCCCCGACGAACTCCGTGCAGGCCAGCGGTTTTCATTAGCCTGGCGGTCTGATCTCGACCGATGTCCCAGCCGGCTCGGCGCATCGCGTGATGCATCTTGCGGTATCCGTACACGCTGTAGTTCTCGGCGTGAATCCGCTGCATGTCCTCGATCAGCATTCGATCACGCACCGCTCGAGTGCTGGCCGGACGGGATTTCGCGGCTCGATAGCCACGGGAGGTGAGAAACCCACAATCTGCCGTCTGGAGTACCCGGCAGATGGCCTCGACCCCGAACTGATCGCGGTACGTGTCGATGAACGCGATCATTTCGTCGTGGGGCGGTCGAGTTCCGCGGCGAAAAACGCCGACGCCGCTTTCAAGATCTCGTTCGCTCGGCGTGATTCGGCCAGTTCGCGGCGAAGTCGGCGATTCTCCTGCTCGAGCGACTCCTGCGGGTCGGCGTGTGCGTCGGTCGGACCGTAACGGTTGCACCAGATCCGCAGGGTTTCCACACCGACCCCCAGCTGCGGCGCCACAGCGCGGATCGACTCTGCTCGCGGGCCCCCTTCCAGGGCCTGACGGTCGTAGACCATCCGTACCGCGCGGTCGCGGGTCTCCGCACTGAACTTCTTAGGCATGTTTCCGATTCTCCTTCATCAGACTCGGAACTAAACCCAGGGCGCTTCACACTGTGGTCGCGAAGCCGAGCGCTTGCGCGGGGGGCACTGCGCACGGTGCGTTGCCACCGCAGACCTTACCGCCGTACTGAAACCGAACGATCCCCCGGACCTCCGGCTCAAGCGGCTTGTCGTGGAGCTCGCTAACGTGTCTCGCCCTGAAAGCATTATTACCTGGATGCGCGGCAAGGCCGCCGCCGATCTTCTCGAGAAAATCGGCAATCGTGAACTAGCACTGTCTCATTCAGCGTTCGACGAACTGCCACCTGGCCGACACGTCGAACACCTGCGCGATATGCTCGTGTGGTATCACATCATGCCGGACCGCGGCGACCCCCGTCTCGCCCGGTTCGAGATGTGGCTCGACAACCGACTGGACAGCCTCGCTGACCGTCCTGAAGTGCGGGCCCCACTCGAACAGTTCGCCCGATGGCATCACCTGCGACGCATACGCGACAATCAAGTTCGCAACATGGACAACGCCACCCGCAATGCGAAGCAAGAGATCACCGAAACCGGCAAGTTCCTGATCTGGCTCGGCGACGAGTACCAGATCAGTGTCGACTCCCTCACCCAAGACCACGTCGATGAGTACTTCACAACCGGCACCAGAACGCGCATGGCCGCCCGCAACTTCCTTCAGTGGCGGGCCAAGACAGGCATCGGAAAGCGCTACACCCTCAAGTACCGCGAGGCACAAGACACACCAGTCGCATCATCCCGGGAACGGCTTCAGGTCATTCGAAAGGTTCTCGAGTCTGACACGGTAGTCCTCGGCAACCGCATCGCGGCGCTGTTGTTTCTTCTGTATGCCCTACCTGTGCGCCGAATCGCCGAACTCCGAATTGACCAAATCGACGTCACACCAACGGGTCTCACGCTGAGCATCGGCGATCAGCCTGCACCAGTTCCTGGACCGCTGTTACCACTTTTTCACGAGTACTTGGCGTCTCGCGCACATCGAGGCACGACGAACAACGAGTCGCCGTGGTTCTTCCCTGGGACTCGAGCAGGCCACCACGTCACCGAGCAATCACTCCTCAAGACGATAAGAGACAGATTCGGTATCAACATCCGCGCAGTTCGCAATGCGGTGCTGCATGATCTCACCCAAGAGATCGACGCGGCGTCGTTGGCCGGACTCCTCGGCTACAGCAGCCAGATTATGAACATCCACGCGGCACGGTCGGGTGTGCCGATGGCGAATTACCCTGCGCTCCACTCGCCCGGCAAATAGCCCGCGGAAGGCGATGGTGACTGCTCGGACGACATCATCTACCGAACCCGAACGATACTGAGTATAGGAACTCCGGCGTTACGCTTACGCCTAGATAGTTGCCGGCCATCGCGAACGAGGATTCTGGAACGTGGAAGAGTCCATCATGGATGGCTTTACCGGTCTCAGGATCGATCCCAACCTCGGTCATCCGGGATACCCGGGGTGCAAGCAGTGGATCCCCTCCGAACTTATATCGCATGAGTGGATCGAAGCCAACTATGTTCTTCCCGTCCTCCCACACGAGAAGCGAGGAGACCGATTCAACATCCTTTGAGCGTGTAAGCACTTGTCCACCGACCGACAGCTCACGCATCGGTGGCGTCCTGATCCATCCCGGTGTTTCCGGAGAGCTCAGGTCGTGAGTGCCTCCTCCGGATTGAGGGTGGCGATCCGATCGTAGTGGAGTCGCTCGGCGTGGTCGGGGGTGAGGTCGTGGCAGTAGCTGTGAGGCCGCTGCCGGTTGTAGAACGCGACCCATTCGGCGGTGGCCAGTGACAGTTCCGCGACGCCGTGGAATCGGGGCTGGTTGTCGACGAGTTCGTTCTTGTAGTCGGCGTTGACCGATTCGGCTAACGCGTTGTCGTAGCTGTCACCGATGCTGCCGATCGAGGCGGCGATCCCCGCTGCGGCCAGCCGTTGCCCGAACGCGAGAGCCGTGTACTGCGACCCCGCATCGCTGTGATGAATCAGATGATCGAAAGCCGTTGTGCCACAACGTTTCCGGTTGTCAATCGCGTTGTCGATAGCGGTGGTGACCAGGTCGGAGGTCATCTCCGCGGCGACTTTCCAGCCGACGATCTTGCGGGCGAAGACGTCGGTGACGAACGCGGTGTAGGCCCAGCCGCCGACGGTGCGGCAGTAGGTGAAGTCGGCCACCCACAGCCGGTTGGGTGCGGCCGCGTAGAAGTGGCGGTCGACCAGGTCGGCCGGCCGGTGATGCTCGGGGTTGGGGGTCGTGGTGCGCGGGGACTTTTTCTTCGACGCCCCGCGCCAGCCCATCTCACTCATGAGACGCTCGACGGTGCAGCGCGCCACATCAATTCCATTGCTGCGCAATATGATCCATGTCTTGCGTGAGCCCAGGACGCGGGTCAGCGGGTGCTGCCGGCGCATGGTGAAAATCGCGTCGATGACGCGAGCATCCGCCCGCATGCGCGCCGACGGACTCCGCCGACGGTACTCGTAGTACGTGGACGGGGCGATGGCCATACCGTGCTCGGTGAGCACCTGGCACATCGAATCGACTCCCCAGACAAGACCATCGGCGCCCACCCGGTTTCCCTGGTGAGCGCCGATGAACCCCACGATCAGCGATGTGGCCGGTCGATCTCGGCCGCGAAGAAAGCTGATGCCGCCTTCAGGATGCCGTTGGCACGTTTGAGTTCGGCGACTTCCTTGCGGAGCCGACGCACCTCCTCAGCCGTATCGGCCGAAGCGCCGCCCGAGGAGACCGAGGCGGCCCCGACGCCGGGGGCCTTACGCACCCACTGGCGCACCGTTTCGGCTGCGCCCACACCGAGCAGGTCCGCGGTCTTCTTCATCGCCGCCCACTCCGTCGAACCCTGACCCACCAACTCCACCACCATCGTCACCGCGTCACGCTTCAACTCCGCCGAGTAGTGCTTCGTTCCTGCTGCCATGAGATCCATCTTCCCTTGAGACGAACCCTCCGGAAATCCCGGGACGGATCATCCAGAAGATGGTGTAAAAACGGTGCGAGATCCAGTCTCGTCTCAGAGTGTATGCGTTCAATAGCGGTCCGGGGGTCGCCGGTCCGATTGACTCCGGCATCCGCTGCCAGGTCACCCACCACCGATCCCGGCCTTCCGTCCCCAGGTACGGGGCAGATGCTGACCACAAAGCACTGACAAGCCTGGTCGACAGAACTATCCGCCGCCAACGGTGGCGATCACGAGGTCTTCGCCGCCGATAGGGCTGAGCCCATCGTGACGGTCAGCAAAGTAGCGGTTGTGCAAGTCAGCGGACGTCTCTGTGTGTACGTCGCCGAATCCGGCGTCACGCGCAAGGCTGGCCGCTTCGTCAGGGGTCAGCAGGCTCAGCCAGGGATGCCCCGATGCCGCAGCCCCCTTGGCGGCACCCTCCAAGATCGGGCGGATCTCCGGTGGCGCCATCTCGATGGGGCGCGAGTAGCTGAAGACCATCACCGAGCCGGCGGCAAGCGAGGCAGCCGCGCGTAGCGTCGCCGAGATCGCCTCACGCGTGAGATACATCGTCACGCCGAGCATCGACACGACCGTTGGGATAGCGGGGTCGAGGCCCGCAGCTACTACCTTGTCGAGCCATGACTCTCCGGCCTCGAAGTCGACCGGTACCAGGCGCAGTCGCTCCGGGACCAGCAGTCCGAGATCGTCCAGCCGCTCCCGCTTCCAGGCCTGGGTAGCAGGGGCATCGACCTCGAACACGCGCACCGTCCTCTTGTCCCGCTGTGCGAAGGTGTCCAGGCCAGCCCCCAGAACCACGTACTGCTGCACGCCAGAACTCGTCACCGTGTCTTCGGTAACGCGGGCCCGGGCCACGATCGAGGAACGGTTGGGCCCGGTACGTTCCGGGTCCATATCGGGGCGTGTCTGCCAGTCATCGTCATCCACGCCCGCGATCTGCAAGCTCAGCGTGTCGTCGAGCACATGCGGCGGCTTATCAATGAGCACGTGCAGTGCGCGCCACATTGCTGTACGGACCGCCGTCGAATCAGGTTCCATGCGCATGGTTCAGTCCCGGTCTCGGGGCTCGTCGGGCATCGGAGCCTGAAGGCCCCAGACTCGTCCGTCGGGGTCGCATATCGTAGTCATCCGAGTACCGAAATGCGTCTCCTCGAACGGGCCGTCGACGCCCAGTTCACTGAGGCCGGCTTGGGCCGCGTCGGCGTCAGGCACGCTCAGGACAAGTTGGAGGCCCGGGTCGCGGTCCGCGGGGATTTCCGCGATGAACAGCGGTGGCCCGGCCTTGCTGCGCAGCTGCCCGGAGTTGTGGTCGGTCTCGAACTCAATCTCGTAGCCCAGACTCTGGAAGAACCGGGCTGACTTTCCCCAGTTCCGTGTCTCCAAGAACACAGCCTCGATGCCCTCAGTCATATCAGTTCCTCTCTCGCTTCCCTGGCCCATCTTTCGCGCCGTCTGCCCGGTCCAGGTGGGCGCGGAGCGCGTCGGTCACGATCGCGCTCAGCGACAGCTCAGACTCGATCGCGTGGTGCTTGAGCCGCTTGATCAGCTCGACCGGCAGGTACACGTTGAATTGTTTGACTTCACCGCTACCCATGCGAACGATGCTAGCATCCTAGAATAATAGGTGCCGAGCCTGTCGGTCGCTCGCAGCGGTGAAGCGCCGATCCGAGTCGGTGTGCCGCCAGTTGCAGGGCAGATGTTGGTCGATGCAGTCCTAAGGCAGTGGCCGTGTCGGGATACGGCGATCGCGCCACGACCTGCCAGGCGATTCTCTGTTCGTCCCACCGCGCGCCGACATACAGCCGTGGACTCGTTTGCGTGCGCCAAAGGGCCGACGAGTTCGCTTTGACCGCACGCCACGCGAGCGCGACCACTCCAATAAGTCAGAATTCAATAACAGTCTTATCCAGTGAAGCTCTGCGTATTACAACAGATGAATCAGTCGCCCACCCGGCGCGCACCCCGCTCCGCGCATTGCTCTGACCTGCGGAAAGCGACTCTGCATGGAGCCTCTGATACCGCCTAGGCAGCGAGTTGCGACCCCAGGAGCATCACAACATCCTCTTCGGGCAATGTTTTTGACCTGCACCTATTGCCTTCAAGTCTCATCTGATGCATCATTGATTCATCGGATGAAACCTTTTGGGAGGTTCCGATGCAGATCGACGAGGTCGGACGCGTCCACTTGGTGAAGTCTGTCCCGCTGTTACGCCCGAAGAACGAGTCGTCGAGCTGATGCTCGATGGCTGGCGAAACCAACAACTGTCGCGGAATCTGCAGTTCGAGACGATCGATCAACGAGCGCGATGCGTCCACCGGTTCATCGCGCATTGCAACGAGGAGCCCTGGAACTGGACGCCTGCGATGGTCGAGGAGTTCTCCGCTGATCTGCGCTCGATCCACCACGTTGCGCACTCAACCTTGCGGGGATATCACAACGCGTTGCGGGCGTTCTGCTCCTACGTCAGCAATCCTGACTACGGGTGGGATCGGGTCTGTGAAGCCCTGTTCGGCACCCACCCGGCGCAGGTGTTCTCCGAGTGGAACACCGCACGTCACATCCAGGAGTATGACGGGCAGCCGACCAAACGCCCGTACACGCGCGAAGAACTCGATGCGCTGTTCGAGTACGCGGACGAGGAAGTCGCCCGGGTCGGTGCGACCGCCCGCAAAGGATGGCAGGCCGCATACCGTGATGCGACGATGATGAAACTCGCGTACGCCTACGGCCTCCGGTTCGTCGAGGTCAGCCACCTACAGACGGTCGACTTCGCCCGCAACCCTCACGCGCGCGAGTTCGGCAAGTTCGGCGTCTGCAAAGTCCGATACGGAAAATCGCACAGAGGATCGCCGCCCAAGCCACGTTCGGTGCTGACAGTGTGGCACTGGACGCCACCGATCATCGACGACTGGCTCGAGAACGGCCGAGGCCATCCCGACAGCCTGGATGTCTTCCCGAGCGAGCGCAGTGGGCTCGTCAGTGAGTCGACGCTGATCCGACGGCTCCACCGGTACCGCACCGCACTGGGAATCCCCAAAGCAGTAGATCTGCACTCGTTCCGACGCTCGTACGCCACGCACTTACTGGAAGCCGGTTGGGACCCACGATTCGTTCAGGACCAGATGGGCCACGAACACGCATCGACCACCGGGATCTACCAATTCACCTCCGACCAGTTCCGTCAATCGACTCTGCGATCGGCGTTGGATCAGACAATGAAAGAGGCACTGCGCAGCGCAGAGAAGGGCGGCAAGAAGCAATGAAGCGAAGAGTCGACTACACCTGGCGCCTGGCCGAGCTGATGGCCGCACGCGGGATGAACAACACGACCGACCTGATCCCCCTGCTAGCCGAACGCGACATCTCCCTCTCGCGCCCGCAGGTCTACCGCCTGGTCAACCAGCGTCCCGAACGCGTCTCGCTGCAACTACTTTCCGCTCTCTGCGACGTCTTCAGCTGCGGCCCAGATGATCTACTCACGGTCACGGCAGTCAATGCGCGCGAACACAAGAAGGCCAGCAACGCCGGCCCGAATGTCGTCTCACTCGACCGGACGGCGCGCCCACGCCGCGCCAACATCCTCGACGAGTAGACACCCGCGATGAGGTGAACGTCATGGACCCAGACGGGCTCATCCCCCACTACTCGGTTCGCGGTCGACCGCGATTGACCGACGGCTACTGGGCGTGCGACCGATGCGGACGATCCACGACCCGCATCCAGGCACACTGGCCAGAGGGACGCGTCTGCTTCACCTGCTGGTTCACCGCCATCCACACCCACGGCATCTGCCCGCCCTGCGGAGCCGACCGACTCCTACCCGGCCCACCCACGCAGGACCGAACACCACTCTGCGCCGAGTGCGCCGGCATCGACGACGACTTTCACTGTGCCCGCTGCGGCGAGGAGAACGGACACCATCGCGGGCTGATCTGTGCCCGCTGCGCGGTGCGCGAGGACCTCTACCAAATCATGGGCGGCACGCCGACCGACCCGATCCTCCTTGGGCTCGTCGCATGCGCTCCAATCGCAAGAACGAGGTCGAGCCTCGACGATCTGGGCAGTCATGTCCGAGTTAGTCTTTCGAATACAAGCGCAGTTCGGTCCGACCTCAGGCTTGGTCGATAGATGTGCCGCTGTCAGGACGTACTAGCGAGACAGCTTCACTCCTGCCTTCTCGCGGTCCCACGTGTCCGCAGTGACGCCGATGTCTCGGACCGCATTCTTCTGGATCTTCGACGTGGGCGTCTTCGGCAGTTCGTCGACGATGCGGACGTATCGCGGGACCATGTAATACGCCATGCGTGGCTCGAGGAATCGGATCAGCTCGCCCGGATCGATCGTTGCGCCCGGAACAGGTGCTACCACGGCCATCACCTCGTCTTCCGAGACGTCACTGGGGACCGCCACAACTGCTGCCTCGCGCACGGATTCGTGCGCCATGATCTCGACTTCCACTTCCATCGATGAGATGTTCTCGCCCCGTCGGCGGATCGCATCCTTGAGCCGGTCCGCGAAGTAGTAGTTGCCATCCGCATCGCGTCGTGCGGTGTCACCGGTGTGGAACCAACCGTTCCGCCAGGCGGCAGCGGTGGCTTCGGGCATCTTGTAGTAGCCGGAGTTCAAAGCCCAAGGGGCATCGCTACGGACGATGATCTCCCCGACATCGCCCACAGGCACCTCGCAGTCGGCGTCGTCGACCAATCTCACCTCGACGCCGGGCCGTACTCGCCCGCACGTCCCCCGTGCTTTCGGATTGGCCTCGGACACAATCGGTGCCGACAGCTCGGTCATGTTGTAGATGGTGTAGACATCGACATCGAACCGATCTGCGAATCCCGCGACGTTGTCGACGAGTGGGGCCACGAACACGGTGCGGAGGGGATTCTCGGCATCGTCGTCACGCCGCGGGATGCTCTCGACGAAGTTGGACATCACGCCGAGCAGGAAGACGATTGTGCACCGGGCGGATCGAATCTGACGCCAGAAGTTATCGGTGCTGAAGTGGTCCACGATCGCCACAGATCCGCCGTTGATCAACATCGCGTACACCAAGGTCATCCCACCGACGTGAAACGCCGGCATGTTGATCATGAATCGGTCCTCGGAAGTCATCATCGGCATCGTCTCGGGACCGAACGACGCATACGCCTGCATGTACGACGTGAGGACCCCCTTGGACGGGCCCGTGGTTCCGGAGGTGTAAATGATCGCCTGGGTGTCCCACGGCTCGATCGGTCGGGCCAACTCGGTGATATCACCAACGGCACCGCGCAACTCGTGGGACAGGATCGTTTCTACCGAGCGAAGCGACCGGGTGCCGCCGACGGTGATGACCAACCTCAGTTGTCCTCGATCGTCGATGTCGTCCAGTCGGCTGACGAGACCATCGGAACCGATCAGTATCTCGGCATCGGAGTTACGCAAGACGTGCGACAGCACCCCACCGCGATAGGCGGTGTTGATCGGTACGAACACCGCGCCAAGGTAGTTGATCGCGAACCAGAACCGGAGCATGTCAGCACCATTGGGCAACCAGCACACCACATGGTCCCCTTGCCGGACTCCAAGCCTGTGGAGAGAGCCGGCCGATTTCCGCACATGCTCAAGAAGTTCCGCACGCGTCCACGAGGTCCCGTCGTCGAAGACCACGAAGACCTTTTCGGGATCCTCGTGTGCACGCTGCTCGAGTAGATACCGGAGTACGGATGCCTCTCGGGAGGGGATTCGCGCGTCAACACGGGTCACGATGCACCTTTCGCAGGTAGGTGGACGATCGCCCACCGCCGCGTCCAGCGCGCGACCAGGCAACCGAGCACGAAACGTCGGGCCGGGCAGCGGCTCGCGGCCGAAGAATCGCCCACTCTTGAGTTGTACCGATTAGTACGGTTTCACAATATGGCCGTAGGTGTCAAGGGTCACATCTTGGGTCGGGAACCCGTAGACTAAAAGCGGAATGAACGGTACATTTTCACGCATCGTGCGTTCTGCACGACGAAACGAGACAGACTGGAGCGAATGTGATGGCAGAGATCGAGACGTTCGAGATGCCGCGAGTGGAGACAGTTGTCCAGGGCACCGGCGCGATCGCGCAGATCGGGACCGAGCTGAAGCGACGCGATCTGCAACGCGTGTTCTTGGTGACGGGACGCTCGGTGGGATCGAGCGCACCTTTTGCCGAGCTGGTCGATGATCTCGGCGACGTCGTGGTCGGCACGTTCGCCCGCGTCGAGGCACACAACCCGGTGCACACCATCGTCGAGCTGATCGACGAGGCGCGGACCGCCGGCGCTGATTGCTTCGTCGCAGTCGGTGGGGGCTCCCCGATCGACGCGGCCAAGTTGGCAGCTGTCGGCTTGTGCGAGGATTCGAAGTCCATCGATGACCTGTCACGCAACTACCTGGTGTTCGAATACCCCAACACCATTCGACGGCGCCCCCTATCGGCAGAACCGATGCCCGTGTTCGCAGTACCGACAACCCTGTCTGCAGCCGAATGGGATGGCTTCGCCGGTTCGGTCGACCACTCCCGCGACACTAAAGACCTCACCGTCTATCTCGAGGCGACCCCGACCGCCGTCTTTCTCGACCCGGCGTTCAGCGCTCACACTCCGCGCGACCTGTGGGCCACCACCGGGGTGAGGGCGCTCGACCACGCCGTCGAGACCGCATACGCCAAGAACGCTCATCCCTTCACCACTGCGTTGGCGAATCATGCTCTCGTGATGCTGGCAGAGAATCTTCCACTCTCGGTGAAGGACCCGGACAATCACGATGCCGCGCTGAAGTGTCAGCAAGCAGCGTGGATGTCCATCATCGGCGTCCACAATGTGTCGCTCGGCCTGTCCCACGCCATCGGCCACCAGCTCGGCGCGGTGGGCATCCCGCATGGGACGACGTCGTGCATCATGCTGCCTCACGTCATGCGATTCCTGGAACCCGTCACCTCCGTCGAACAAGCCCGGATGGCGGAGTCTCTGGCACGGGTACAAGGAGACGGCCTGGCCATCTCCGCCGCCGATCGACTCGAGGACATCCTCGACCAACTCGAGGTTCCGCGCCGAGTATCCGACTTCGGCGTCGGACGGGACAAGATGGCCGGGGTGGCACGAGCCGCATTGGGAGACATCGTCGTCCGCGAATCGCCGCGTCCGGTCGACGAATCGGTGATCTATGAGCTGCTCGAGACCGTGTGGTGACGGTTCCTCGTCCATGTGCTGTCACGTCGAGGCCCCGGCAAATCGGCGGGTTATAGCGATCCCCGCAACACCTTGAACTTCAAGGAGTTGCGGGGATCGTGTCGTTCAATGAGTTGAAAGAGATGTTTCTTGAGACGCTGAGGTGTTCGGACATCGGGATCTCAGCCGCCGCTCGCGAGGTCGGTGTCAACCGGAACACCGCGTACGGGTGGGCGCGACGGGCCGGGATCCGTGGACGTGGGGTCAGGGGGAACGGCCCTCACCCTCGTAAGTCTGAGTACGTGCAACTACGCGCCGATGGCATGTCACAGTCAGAAGCAGCGGCCAGAGTGGGCGTCAACGTGCGCTCAGCGAGGGACTGGGACCAGGGTGTCCGGCATGTGAGTAACTCCCGTATCTATCCCGATGGCACCGTGATCGATTACAACACCGGTATGACTATGCAGGTAGAAGTTCCCGCCCTGCCAGCGGTGGAGGCCGTGCTCCATCCCCGGTATCTCTCGCTCGAGGAGCGGGAGACGATCGCTGACCTGTATCGCAGTGGCATGAGCCTGCGAGCGATCGGTCGCGTGCTGGGAAGACCTGCCTCGACGATCAAGCGTGAGCTCGATGCTCGTTCTGAGGACGGCCGCTATCAGCCCTACCTCGCCCATCGCGCCTGGGCAGCGTCGAGGTCCAGGCCGAAGTCCTCGAAGCTCGTCACCCACGTGTCGTTGCGGGAGTACGTGCAGGAGAAGCTGTCGGTGCGGTGGTCGCCGGAGCAGATCAGCCACACTCTGAGGAAGGAGTTTCCCGACGACGAGAGTATGAGAGTGAGCCCGGAGACGATCTATCAGGCGTTGTACGTCCAGGCACGCGGTGGGCTCAAGCGTGAGGTCGCGGAGACACTGCGGACCGGGAGGACACGCCGGAAGCCGCGCAAGCATCCCGGCCAGCGCATGTCCAGGTTCATCGACGAGATGGTGATGATTTCGAAGCGGCCGCCCGAGATCGAGGACCGCGCGGTGCCTGGCCATTGGGAAGGTGATCTGATCGTCGGGCCAGGCAGTGCTTCGGCGATCGTGACGCTGGTGGAGCGAACGACTCGATACGTGCTCCTGGGGCATCTGCCCGGCGGGCACACCGCCGGGGAAGTCCGTGACGTGCTCATCGGGTTGATCGGTACGCTGCCTGAGCATCTGCGGGGGTCACTGACCTGGGACCAGGGCGCCGAGATGGCAGCGCATAGGCAGTTCAGCATCGCGACTGGGGTTCCGGTCTATTTCTGTGATCCGCACTCACCCTGGCAGCGGGGCAGCAACGAGAACACAAACGGGCTTCTGCGCCAGTACTTCCCGAAGAGCACGGACCTGCGGCCGTACGGGTCTGAAGACCTTGAGCACGTCGCTCAAGAGCTCAATGGTCGTCCACGCAAAACGCTCGGCTGGGATACCCCAGCCGAGCGTCTGCGTGATCTACTGATGATGCCTTAACCATCAGGTGTTGCGAGGACCCCTAGAAACTGCCAATCCGCCGGGGCCTCCTCCGTTGAGATCGAGGCGCACCGATCAACCTCGCTCGCTGATCCCCTCCAGCAACGTGTCGGTGAACAGGTCCGCGATGTCCTCGGGCGACTTCCCGCCATCCGACCGAATCCAGGCGTAGGAGTAGTTGTACATACCCAGCACGCCCTTGGTCACCAAGGGATGCAACGAGTGGAACTCACCGGCACCGGCACCGGCGTGCAGAACTTCCGCGACGATGTGCTCGTATCGGTCGCGGGCTTCTTGCACGACCGCCCGCCGCTGGCCCGTCAAGGCGTTGAACTCCTGGAAGGCTACAGTCCACTCCAACGGGTGATCGGCGATATCTCGCAACGCCATTCGCATCATGAGGCGGAATTTGTCCTGCCAGTTCACGTCCATCGCCTGGACCCGGCCGGCCTGCGTGACGAGGTCCGCCATCCTGGTGTGGCAGATCTCGAACAGCAGCGCCTCCTTGCTGCCGATGTGGTGGTACAGTGCGCCTTTTCCCAGGTTCACTGCGCTCGAGAGCTCCTCGACACCCGTCCCGTGGTAACCGTTTGCAGCGAACAGCCGCACCGCGGCCTCCATTATCCGCTGCTTCGAAGCCACCCCGGTGCGGTAGGTCCGACGGCTAGATACACCAGATTTCCCCTCGGGCATTGCTCTCCTCGTGGCGTCGCGGCACGGGTTCGACCGTAGCCATTCTGTACCGGCCGGTCTACCGTACTACCCGACGGTCAACACGACCTTGCCATGCGCTTGCCGCTTCTCGATCGCACCGAGTGCCTCGGCTGCTCCCGCAAGCGGATATGTGCTGCCCACGACCGGGCGGACGAATCCGCGCCGCGCCAGATCGGAGAGCGCAGCCGCCGCATCCGCCGCGATCGATCGGTCCTCGTCGATGAACCCGCCCCAGTAGACGCCGGCGACATCGATGTTCTTCAGAAGCAGACGGTTCACCGCGATCTCCGGGATGCCCCCCGCAGCGAAACCGATCACCAGGTGCCGCCCTTCTTTTCTCAGCATGCGGATCGAGTCGAGGAAGAAGTCGCCGCCCACCGGGTCCACGGTGACATCGACACCACCCGCAGGAGACGACCGGACGGTGTCGGCCCACGTGTCATCGGCGACCACCACAGCATCTGCACCGGCGTCCTCTGCGACGACCGTATTCGCCTTGCTGTCCACAACCGCTGTCACCGTGGCGCCCAATCCCTTCGCGACCTGAATGGCGGCAGTACCGATACCGCCCGCAGCCCCATGGACCAGCACATGCTCGCCCGCCCGGAGGCGGCCGCGCCGCACCAGTGCGAAGTGCACGGTCTGATAGTTCATGGCGAAGGCTGCCCCCTGCTCGAAGGACAGTTCGTCGGGCAGCGGAAAGACCAACTCCGGATCTGCGGAGACCACCTCGGCATACCCACCGATCGGGATGTACGCCGCGCACCGATCGCCCTCCTGTACCGAGGCGCCGGTCGGGGCCGAGCGGACAATGCCGGCGATTTCGACACCCGGCACGAAAGGAAGCTCTGGCCGCACCTGATAGAGACCCCGTGTCATCAACGCGTCTACGAAGCTGACCCCGATGGCCCGCACGTCGATAATCACGGCGTTCGCCGATGAGGACGGTTCGTCGAGGTTGACGAGTTGCACTGCTTCTGGGCCCTCCAACGAGATGATCTGGACAGCTTTCATACGACACCTCCGGTATTTGTACCGATCGCCCACTCGGGCGACGGCGGCCGACCGCACCCTTGACGGAGCGGCAACCTGACCAATAATGTACCGATCGGTCAACGTTTTGGGAAGGTGGACCGATGCAGAGGACTTCGGTGGACAGCAGTCGCGTTATCCGGGTTGTGCCGGATGACGCGGAACCGCACTCGATCGATCACCAGCTGGACGAGCGCTGGTTGCTCGCATTCGCCGCGTCCATCGACGACACCCGATCGGAGGTCTTCGATCTGGACCATCCCGACGGAATCGTCGGGCATCCCGTGTTCCCGGTTTGCATCGAATGGCCATTGATCGAACAAGGTGCACCGGGAATCGAACTCTCGCTCGAGACACTGCGTTTGGGGCTCCATGCGTCTCATCGCATCACCACTTTCGCGCCCTTGCGTCCGGGCGCGCGCGTACATACGATCGCCCGGGCCCACATTGCTCAGAACACAAAACGCGCAGCGCTCGTTGCTACCGCGTTCCACACATACTGTGCCGACCGCGGGACGCTCCTCGTGTCAAGCTACGTCTACACGTTGTATCCCGGTGTGCGTGTCGTCGGGCCGGAGCGTCGTCCGCAGAACTCCGGCGGCCCTGCGCTGACGCCGATCATTTCCCGTGAGCCAGTCGGAACGTTCGTGGTCGGACCGACGGACTCGATCGTCTACACGGAGTGCGCTCGTATCTGGAACCCCATCCACACCGATAGTCGAGTTGCCCGCGCGTCTGGTCTGCCCGGGACGGTTTATCACGGAACGGCCACCTTGGCCCGAGCGGTCACGAGCATTCTCACATCTTCAGTCATACAACCGAATTCAATGATCACAGATATCTCATGTAGGTTCAGCGCACCGGTTTACGTCGGCGACTCGCTGACTGTGTGGGCGTCGAACGCCACAGACGGTGTCTGTTTCGACGTTCGTAAGCGTGACGGTCACCGCGTCATATCTGACGGGCAACTCACGTGCGCGCCCACCCCGTCGCCCGCCAAAGGAGAAGGATGACAACAACAGTCGACCATGATTCCGCCGACCGGCCGATCTCTCGAGCAATCGTCCCTGACGATTTCGTGCCCGGCCTGGAAGGTGTCGTCGCGTTCACCACCGACATCGCCGAACCCGACAAGGACGGCGGCAATCTGCGCTACCGCGGCGTCGACATCGAAGACCTCGTGGAAAACCACGTGACCTTTGCCGACGTCTGGGCGTTGTTGGTCGACGGGCAGTTCGGCGACGGCCTGCCCCCGGCCGAGCCGTTCCCCCTGCCCATCCATACCGGCGACGTGCGCGTCGACGTGCAGGCCGCACTAGCCATGCTCGCCCCGATCTGGGGGTACCGACCACTACTCGACATCGACGAGGAGGCCGCGCGAGCCAACCTCGCCCGCGCCTCGGTGATGGCCCTGTCGTATGTGGCCCAATCCGCCCGCGGCATCCACCAGCCGGCTGTCCCCCAGCACGTGATCGACGAGTGCGACACGGTCACCGCGCGTTTCATGACCCGGTGGAAGGGTGATCCCGACCCCGACCACATCCGGGCGATCGACGCCTACTGGGTCAGCGCCGCCGAACACGGACTCAACGCATCGACATTCACCGCGCGCGTCATCGCGTCGACCGGCGCCGACGTCGCCGCCGCCCTGTCCGGCGCAATCGGCGCGATGTCCGGCCCGCTACACGGCGGCGCACCGGCCCGGGTACTGCCGATGATCGAAGAAGTCGAACGCACCGGCGACGCCCGCGCCCTGGTCCGTGGTGTACTCGACCGCAAAGAGAAACTGATGGGGTTCGGCCACCGCGTCTACCGCGCCGAGGACCCACGGGCCCGCGTGCTGCGTCGCACCGCCCAAGAACTCGGTGTCCCCCGCTACGAGGTGGCCGCTGCGCTCGAGCAGGCCGCACTCACCGAACTGCGCGAGCGCCGCCCGGACCGGGCCATCGAAACCAATGTCGAGTTCTGGGCTGCGGTCATCCTCGACTTCGCCGAGGTTCCACCACACATGATGCCCGCGATGTTCACCTGCGGCCGTACCGCCGGATGGTGCGCCCACATCCTCGAACAAAAACGCCTCGGCAAACTCGTCCGGCCCGCAGCGATCTACACCGGGCCCGGCCCGCGACGACCCGAGGACGTGGTCGGATGGAGCGAGTTCGGGGGCCGCGGTCGGACTCGGTGATCCAGCAGTGCACAAAGTATTCAACTCTCGCGGCGCTCAACCCTGATCCCCGCCAACACGAACGAAGTCCGTCGGTCATAGTCCACGCGATTCGGCCGCTGCCCGTGTTTGAGCGCGAGTGCGTTGTCGACGACGAGCGCATGCACGTCGTCGACCGTCACATCGGGACGCAATGTTCCAGCAGCATGCCCAGCGACGACCAGTTCGCCATAGATCTCCGTCGAACGATGACAGATACCCAGAAGCTGCTCGGAGTATGGGAACTGTTGCAGCAACAGGTCGTTGACGGCCGGGATTCGATACTGCAGATCGCGGATCGCGGCCAAGTAGAAGGAAAGTTGCTCGGCCGCACCGTCTGTGGCGCGAGTCTCCCCGATGATCACATCGAGCTCGGCGGAGATCACATCCTCGATCACTTCTTCGATTAGGCCAACCCGCCCGCCGAATCTATTGAAGATGGTGGCCTTGCTGACACCCGCCGCCTTGGCGATCGCCTCCAACGGAACATCCAGGCCGCGATCACGAAACGTCATCACCGCAGCGCGCCGGATCTGCTCGAGGTTGCGGCGCGCGTCGGCCCGCATACCCGGCCTCGCCGGGGTTACCTCAGCCATTGAGCCGTCCTCTCCTGACACGGATAACTTGACCAACCAGGTCACCTTACCTATTGTGGTGACCCGAGGCTAACTTGACTCAGTCAGTCACCTTATTCGAAACCGTGATCCTGGACCTTGAAAGGCACAAACCGATGATCGTCGTCACCGGCGCGACCGGCATTCTCAATGGCGCCACCGTCGAGCACCTACTGAAACGCGTTCCCGCAGAAACGATCGGAGTGAGCGCTCGGGATACGATGCGCGCCCAACACTTCGCTGACCGCGGGGTCAGAGTTCGCACCGGCAGCTACGACGACCCGATAACTCTGCGCCGCTCCTTCGACGGCGCCGAACAAGTGCTGCTTGTGTCATCGAGCGACCACACCGCCGATGTACTCGCCCAGCACCGCAACGCGATAGAGGCTGCGGTTGCTGCCGGAGCTCAACGAATCCTCTACACCAGCCTGCACGGCGCCGACTTCGAAGGCACTTATCCCGCCCTGGGAATGCATGCTGCAACCGAGGCCATGCTCGCGGAGTCGGGGGTCGCGTGGACCTCGCTGCGCAATGGCTTTTTTGGCGACCTCAACATGCTCCTCGGGCCGTGGCAGGATACCGGTGTGATCAGCATGCCGGCTGACGGGCCGATTCCGTGGGTTGACCGCGCCGACGCCGGCGAGGCTGCCGCAGCAGTTCTCGCCGCCGACCGCAGGTTCGACGGCCCGGTCTCAATCGCACCGTCCGAGACGGTCTCCCTTGCAGACTTCGCTGTAGCGGCTTCGGAACTCACCGGTCGAACCATCGAGCGCGTGGTGGTCGACGACGAACAATGGGTGGGTGATCAGGTCACCTCGGGCGTACCTGAGTCGGTGGCTCGGTTCACGTTGTCCATGTTTCAGGCAACCCGCACAGGCTACTTCGCCGACGGAGGCGCCCTGCTTACAGAACTCCTCGGCCGTCAACCACGCAGTGCGGCAGAGCAACTCGCGGACACACTGATCGAGCCACCTACCTAAACCTCAGTCCACCAATCTGCTGCCATTCGGTCGGTGAGAGATAGACGAACGACGAAATGGCCGTGTTTCGGCGCATGGCGATGGGCCGAGTCTTCCATCGCTCGGTGAGCGGCGGACGCGAACGATCAGATCCAGACGATCTTGTTCGTAGCGAACATGTTTGTTATTGTATGGTTCATGAGCGCGCATCGACCCATCCGTAGTCGCCGGGATCGCCCAAGCAAGCCTCCGCTGACCCGGGAGGGGGTTGTCGCCGTCGCGATGACGGTGATGGAGTCGGAGGGGCTGGAGAAACTGACACTGCGTCGGCTGGCGACTGAACTCGATACCGGACCGGCGTCGCTGTATGTGTACTTCCACAACGTGGCCGATCTCCATGCGGCGGTGCTCGACGAATTGCTGGCCACCGTCGACCTCGGTCCAGTCCGCTCGCCTGGGGGGTGGCGCGAGCGCTTCGAAGCAGTCCTGTGGTCCTACATTCGTGTCCTGATGCAGTATCCGCCGTTGGCTCGCTCAGCTCTGCTAACCCGCCCATCGGGGCCGTTCTATCTCGACCTGGTCGAGGCGCTGGCGACGTTGCTGCATGAAGGCGGCGTCGAAGCGGAAACTACGGCCTGGGCGGTGGACTTACTGATGCAGGTCGCCACCGCCACGGGCGCTGAACAGGCCACACGACAAGAGAGCCCGCGCGACGGCGTCGAGTGGGAGGCGCTGGTCGAGGCAGTCGAGAATGCCGACTCCAAGCGCTACCCGCATATCCGCGACCTAGGGCAACTTCTCCTGTCAGGGACCGGCACCACCCGCACGCGCTGGGCACTGTCGGTTCTGCTCAACGGGATCGTAGCGACCGCGCCACCGACGCCAGCTCCGGCTTCGTCTCCCGAAACCAACATCATCGACGGAGAACGATCATGAACGCCATCAATGAATCGACCACAACCCCCGGCCCCATCCCGGTTCTCATCTCGGGCGGCAGCCTGGTCGGTCTGTCCACAGCAGTGTTCTTGGCTTGGCGCGGCGTTCCCGTCGTGCTCGTCGAGAAGCACAACGGCAGCTCGGCACATCCGCGCGCGATCGGCTTCACCACGCGAACGGTGGAACACTTCCGGCGGGTTGGAATGGAGATTCCGAGTTCGCTGCAAGGCATGAAGCCACCACGACGGGCTCGGGTGGAGAGCCTGACCGGCGCGTGGCTCGAGGAGTACCCGTGGACGCCAGGTGGAAAGGGCGACTACGGCGCTGGGGACTCGCCGGTACATGCAATCGCGATCACCCAGGACCGGCTCGAACCCCTACTGCGAGACAGGGCCGCCGCGTTGGGCGCGGACCTGCGGCTGGGTACCGAAATGCTGGGGTTCACACAAGATGACGATGGCGTGACCGCAACAATGCGCCGCCGCGACGATGGCAACGAGTATCAATTGCGCGCCCAGTACGTGGTGGCCGCGGACGGCGCCACGAGCACCGTGCGCGAGACCCTGGGTATCGGGCGCCATGGCGCGGGGCCGCTGTCGGTGCAGCGCAGCGTCCTGTTCCGTGCGCCTTTGGATGAGTACCTGGAGCACGGTGTAGTCCAGTTCGAGATCGAGCAGCCCGACTTGAAGGCCTTCTTGACAACCTATTCTGACGGCCGGTGGGTGCTGATGCTCAGCGACGACATCGACCGCACGGTCGATGAGCAGATCCGGGTGGTACAGCAGGCGATCGGCCGCACCGACATCCCGATAGAGTTGGTGACCAACGGCCGGTGGGAGCTGGCCGGGTTGATCGCCGATCGCTTCTCCGACGGCCGGGTGTTCCTCGTCGGTGATGCCGCCCATCAATTGCCGCCGAACCGCGGGGGCTTCGGTGCCAACACCGGTATCGACGACGGGCACAACCTGGCCTGGAAGCTCGCCGCGGTGCTGTCGGGTGAATCGCGCCCAGGGTTGCTGGACACGTACGACGCCGAGCGGCGCCCGATCGCGGACCTGCGCCACGATCAACTCTTTGCCCGCGCCGACTACAAGGCCTACCTGACGGGCCCCACAACCGATGTATCGGTGCTCGATGACGCTGCGATCGAACTCGGCCAGCTCTACCGCTCGGCCGCGGTGATCGGCGCGAACAGTACCTTGCCGCCCGCACGGCGACCCGACGAGTGGGCCGGCCAGCCCGGAACTCGCGCTCCGCATCTGACCCTTGCCGATTCCGACAACAGCTCGACACTGGATCTGTACGGCCGTGGATGGATCGTGGTGTCCGAGGACGCCGGTTGGCACGCGGCCGCCGCTGCAGCCTCGCAACGGCTCGGATTCGCGGTCGAATTTGTCCAGATCGGTAACGATGTCCATATTGCGGGACCATCCGACTTCGGCACGGCCTATGGGCTCTCCGGCAACGGTGCCTCCCTGATTCGCCCCGATGGCTACGTCGCATGGCGCGCCGTGACGGCTCCCCATGACCCTGCGACAGCGCTGATTCAGACCCTGGCGCAGGTCGGCAACGCTGTCCATTCCCCTCGGTAGCAAGCCTCTGAGGCCCACCACTGCAACCAACGATTTCCATCTGGTGTTGGCGGCTCGGGATTGTCATACCATTGCGCTGGCCACCGGCAGTTCCGCCGCCTGGTGGCTTGGTCGAAGGTGCAGTGGCGCCGTAGCCAGTCTTCGGGAGGCGTCCGGCGGTGTAGACGCCGCTCACGCGGCATAGTGGTCGTTTCGCGCACCACAACGACCACCAGGCCGGACCACTACCGTTCGTCCAAGGAAACTCCGCGACTCCCCTCGCAACGTTGCGTGATTCCACCCTAGCGGCGACCGCTCCGCCGCCCACGAGGATGACCGGTGCGAACGTGACCACCGTGGCATCACCGCCGACGATCAGGTCGTAGTTGTGGACGATTTACCACAGATGGCCAGGAGCGCAAAAGCCTGCCACGAAGTATCCCGCGCCTGCGGTCATTGCAACGGCTGCCAAGTTGTAGGCGCAACGCCCTCCCTCAAGCACGGCGAACGGCCTTTCCGGGAAGACTACGGCCGCCACACCATGTACCTCCTGGACGGAATCCACGCGGTGTCGGCGTCGTGCGCGCTAAGTGAAGGACGCCAGCACAACGTCCTCGTCAGAGCCGAATGCCCCCTCGTCACAGTCCGGTTCGTGAATCTGACCAGTGGGCCTGTGTGGCGATCCTGCGCCTGCCGAGGTGCGACTGTTCACGGATCAGCGAGCGTTGACGTTGAATACTCTGCGCGTGGCCGGCGAGGTGCGCCGACAGGATCGAGTCGTCCACTGCACGGGAGAGCCAGTCGTCCATCGCCACTCCAGGCCCCGCTGTCGCCGCGAGCACAGTGGCCCCGGGCATGGCTGCGGACACGAAGTTCACGTCCGCAGTGTGGACTTCGAGTGCGCAGGTGGCGTTCGTGGCATCGTCTCCAAGCGCGCGGATAGTGGCCACAGCAGTCGCGTCGCCGATGAGCAGCGGATTGACCCGATCGAGTAAGGTCATGCCTCCACCAGGCGTAAGAATCGGCAGCCGGTCCCCTGGCTGCGCGCGGCGGGCCCACCGAACCCCGGGGCCGGACGCGGCGAGGTCGATCAAGATCTGCAGCCCATCATCGCTGTGCCCGAAGACCGTGTAATGCCGGAAGTCGCGGACGCTGACCCGGACCCCGAAATGAGTGCCCGGCTTCGGCCATCTTTCTCTCCCGCACGACATCGGCCGCGCCGTGATGAGCACAAACCCAGGACTGGGCCGCTCGGCAGCAGTGATCGTCGCGATGATGCGCGCGGTGAGTCGTTCGAGTCCCGGCGCGAGTGGCCTCGGTAGTGACGGCATAGCTCACCGCCTCCTTCCATTGATTGATATTAGGTTTACCTAAGCGTACGCTACGAAACGGTTTCGTAACGAAGGAGGAGATCTATGCAAGTCTTGACGCGAGGCAGGCAGGCTTTGGTGTTGACGACACTGGGCGTGGCGGTCTCGGTGGTGCTGCTTGGCACCACCATCTTGAACGTCGCGCTGCCAGCTCTGAATGAGCAGTTGCATACCACAAATACTCAGCAGCAATGGATACTCAACGCCTACACGTTGGCGTTTGCCGGGTTCCTTCTTGTATCCGGTGCAATCGGAGATCGGTACGGCCTGCGGCGCACCCTCCTTGCAGGCCTGGCGGGCTTTGCCGTCGCCACAGCGATCAGTGCATTCGCCACCAGCCCCGCGCTGCTGATTGCAATGCGTGGGCTCAGTGGCGTGTTCGCCGCCGCGATCATGCCCGTCAGCCTCGCGATTATTGTGCGGACTTTTCCCCGCGGCCGGGTGGCCGGGGCGATATCCGTGTGGGCGGCGATCTCTGGCATATCGATCGCGCTAGGGCCGTTGGTCGGAGGCGCGTTGATTGACGCCGGATTCTGGTGGGGGTCGGTGCTGGTGCTGGTTGCGGTACTGGCTGCTGTCGGGCTGATCCTCGCCGCCATCGTTACCCCTGATACTGCGCCCTCGGACGACGACGCACGACTGCGGTTGTCGCCAGTTATCTACTCGATTCTGGGCATCGGGCTGTTGGTGTGGGGGGTTATCGACGGCGGCCAGCAGGGCAACTGGGGAGCACCACGGGTGGTGCTGCCGATCGTTGCCGGAGTGGCCGTGCTGGCGCTTCTGGGAGTCACCGAGGCCAGACATCGCGCCCCCCTGGCCGACGTCCGCCTGCTGGCAAAGCCGAGGTTCGCCGTGGCAGTCACTGTTCTGACACTCGGCGGCTTCTCAGTCTACGGCTTCCTGTACTTTTCTACGTTCTACATACAGGTCCAGCGCGGATACAGCCCGTTTCAGGCGGGGCTCATCCTGCTACCGCTCGCCGCGGGACTCGTCATCGGCGCACCGGCGTCACCACGGATCGCCGCGCGATGTGGAGCGTCGGCGACCATGGCTGTGGGAATGGCGGTAACTGCCATTGCGATGGGCTTGCTCGCCATGATTGAGCAACACACTCCGATCGCGGCATTCATGGCCTTAGCGTTCGTCCTGGCCCTCGGCTTCGCCATGGTACTCGCACCCGGCACGGCGGTGGCGATATCGGAAGTGCCGGCCGGACGTGAGGGAGCAGGATCGGCGCTGGTGAACACACTTCGACAACTCGGAAGCACGCTCGGAGTGGCAATCCTCGGCTCCGTACTCTGGGGCAGCTACCGCAGCCACCTCGAACAAAGACTTGCCGAACTCCCCAACCACCCCTCAACTGCAGCATCGTCACTGTCCGACACACTGGCGGCCGCCGGATCAGACGCTGACATTGCCAGCACCGCGTACGCGAGCTTCACCTCCGCAATGCAATTCACCACCATCATCGGTGCCACCATCGCTGCGCTCGCTGCCGTCAGCGTGCCGACAGTAGAACTGGTGTTACGCCGACGTCGAGCTCGAGCCGCCGAGGAGACTGTTGCGACCACAGTAGGCTGATAGCCATGTCGCTGCCCGCATCACGCTCTCGGCCCGCCGCTTCTGCACGGGGGCAGCGGGCCGAGAAGGCGATCGTCGACGCAGTCCTCGATCTGCTCGACCAGGACGATGCCAGTGGCCTGACGGTCGACAAGATCGCCAACCGGGCACAAGTCGGGAAACCCACGATCTACCGACGATGGTCCACCAAATCCGAGCTCGTGGCGTACGCCTTCGGGAACCTCGCCGACCCCCTACCCTCCGGGCCACAGGCAAGCCTGAGGGATATCCTCATCACCGCACTGACCGAGTTCCACGCACGACTGACAGACACCCGACACGGACGTGCATGGCGAAAAATACTCGGCTCCCAAGGGGAATATGCCGACGCCATGTCCATCTACCGCGACAAGTACCTCAACCCTCGCCGGGCGGCTCTCGCCGCAGCCCTGCAAACACACATCGACAACGGCACGATACGAAACGACGTCGACGCCGAGACACTGATTCGAGTCATCAGCAATACGATGCTGGGCGGGATCATCACCCCGGACGAACCCGCCACCACAACAAGCCCGGAACTCATCGTTGACTTGTTCCTCAACGGCCTCCTCACAGGCGCAGCGCACAACCCGCCGAGCCCGCCACCGCGTTAACCCGCCCCGGGCCCATGCTGCAAGAAGAAGCCGCACACGCGGCCGGGACTGCTGCACGGGACTGTCTGATTAACGGTGTGTGGGCCCGGCGGATCATCGGTTGACTGGGATCTAGTCCAGTCGGTCCGCGAAGGTGATCGCGAACGCATTGAGGGCGGGTTTCCACCGCATCATCCAGCGTGCCCGTCCACCGCCGGTGGGGTCAAGGGATCGAGTGACCAAGTACAGGCATTTCATCGCGGCGGCCTCGTTCGGGAAGTGGCCGCGGGCGCGGATCGCCCGCCGATATCGAGCGTTGATGGACTCGATCGCGTTGGTCGTACAGATCACCCGCCGGATCTCGACGTCGTATTCGAGGAAGGGCACGAACTCCGCCCAGGCGCTTTCCCAGAGCCGGATGATCGCCGGATACCGTTGACCCCATTGCTCGGTGAACTCGGCGAACCGATCGAGTGCCGCCGCCTCGGTCGGTGCGGTGTAGACCGGCTTGAGAGCCTTGACGATACCGTCGCGATGCTGGCGTCCCGCGTAGCGAAAGCTGTTGCGCAGCAAGTGCACGATGCACTGTTGGACCACGGTTTGCGGCCAGGTCGAGTTGATCGCCTCCGGCAGCCCCTTGAGGCCGTCGCAGACCGCGATCAGCACATCGTTCACGCCGCGGTTCTTGAGCTCGGTGAACACCTGCAGCCAGAACCTCGCGCCTTCAGCGCCGTCGCCGGCCCAGATGCCGAGGATATCCCGCTCCCCGGATGTGGTCACGCCCATCACGACGTAGAACGCGGTGTTACGGACCTGCCCGTCCCGCACTTTCACCACGATCGCGTCGACGAAGATCACCGGGTAGAGCAGATCAAGCGGCCGGGTTGCCCACTCCGCGAGCTCGCCGCAAACCTTGTCGGTGATCCGACTGATCGTGTCCTTGGAGACCTTCGCCCCGTAAACCTCGGCGAAGTGCGCAGCGATCTCCCCGGTCGTCAGGCCGCGGGCGGTCAGCGAGAGCACGATCTGATCGATCCCATCAAGCCGCCGTCGGCGTTTGGGCACAATCACCGGCTCGAACGAACCGTCCCGATCACGCGGCACCTGGATCTCAACGGGCCCGATCTCGGTGATCACAGTCTTACTGCGGGTGCCGTTACGCATGTTCTCCGCCACCGGCGTCCCGCCGTACTCATGCCCGAGATGCTCGGTCATCTCCGCATCCAACGCAGTCTCGAGGACCTGCTTGGTCAACTGCGACAACAGCCCTCCCGGGCCTACCAGGTTGACGCCTTGCTCTTTCGCTTGTGTGAGCAGCTGCTCAGCGAGCTGCTTCGGATCGACGTTCTCTGAGGTCACAGCATCGATCATCACCCCCGGCACCACACCGGGCATCTTGTCATCGGTCGTGTCAACCACGGCCATCCCCTCCTAAAGGGTTCAGGCCGAGCTCACACACCCTTTATCCGACAGTCCCGCCGCACACGCGGCCGGGACTACTGCACGGATAGGTGACAGTTAGGGGCTGATGCACGGTTAGGTGACACGGTTAGTCACGCGGCCTGAGGGGCCTCGTGGTTGATGATTGTCTCGAATTCGATGGGGGTCAATCTGCCGAGGCGGTCTTGTCGTCTGCGGCGGTGGTAGGTGCGTTCGATCCAGTGCACGATGGCGGCCCGGAGCTCGTCTCTGGTGGCCCAGGATCGGCGGTCGAGGACGTTGTTCTGTAGCAGTGAAAAGAAGCTCTCCATGGCCGCGTTGTCCCCGGCAGCGCCGACCCTTCCCATCGACCCGAGCATGCCGTGCCGGGTGATAGCCTTCTGCATCTTCTTCGAGCGAAATTGAGATCCTCTATCGCTGTGTAGGACGCAGCCTGTGACGTCGCCCCGCCTGGCGACGGCGCTGTTCAGTGCGGCCACGGCCAGGCAGGACTTCATCCTGGAGTCGATCGAATACCCGACGATGCGGCCCGAATAGACGTCCTTGATCGCGCACAGGTACAGCTTTCCCGCCGCCGTCCAGTGCTCGGTGATGTCGGTGAGCCACAGCTCGTTCGGGCCCACGGCGGCGAAGTCTCGCTCGACGAGATCGTCGTGCACGGGTGGGCCGGCCTTGCGATGCTTGCCGCGGCCCTTCTTGCTGATGGCACTGGTCCAGCCACCGGTTGAGCAGATTCGCCAGGCGGTGCGCCGGCACATCTTCTCGCCCGCGGTCTCAGCTTCATCGGCCAGGTAGCGGTAGCCGAATTCCGGATCCTCTCGGTGCGCGTCGAACAGGGCGTTGGCCCGGTACGCCTCGGCGAGTTCGGCATCGGTGACCGGGTTCTTGAGCCATCGGTAGTAGGGCTGACGAGCGATCTTGAGTACCCGGCACGCCACCGTGACGGGGATGCCGTCAGCGGCGAGCTCGCTCACGAGCGGGTACCACCTTTTCCCGGCAGATTCGCCTGGGACAGGTAGGCAGCAGCGCGGCGCAGGACCTCGTTCTCCTGCTCCAGCAGTCGCACACGCCGCTTGGCCTCCCGGAGCTCCTGGGATGCCGCGGCGGTCGTGCCGGGCTTGATCCCGGCCTCCACGTCGGCCTTGCGAATCCACTTCTGCAACGTCATGGGATGGATACCGAAGTCGGCGGCGATCTGCTCGAGCGTCACACCGTCTTCACGATTCTGAGCGACGCGAACAACGTCGTCGCGGAACTCCTGGGGATAGGGCTTGGGCACAACAACATCCTTCCAGGCCGCCCCGGCAGGGCAAGCCAGATCAGATGTCACCAACTCGTGCACCAGCCCCTGCACCAGCCCCCTGATCAACCACGAGCTGATCGCAGACGGTGCAGGGCGACAGTACGCGTATCAGAACCAGAGCTACCGGTACCGGGACAGTTTCGAAGCCGTGGAGGCTACCGCGCGCGGCAAGGATCTCGGATTATGGGGTCACTGCCCATAGTTTCCCAGTAGCATCCCGAAAACGATGACCTCGGGCATACTCGCACCCCTCTGCGAATATGCCCGAGGTCTTCTTCGTTCCCTGCGGTCGAGAACCACCGCGCTCACTCAGGTAGGTCTTCGACCTGAGTATCGTGCGCGCTCGCGTACCGCTGTGCCTCGTCGAGCTCGTCGCGGGCGAACACCCGAATCGCGGTCGGGTCACCGGGCGGTCGCACGATCGCGATGTAGTCCGACACCGGGCGCCGTCGGCGGCCGCGGTTGGACTTGCGGTCGATCACTCCCCCACCTGCTGTCTCTACATCTTCGGTCACAGATCCTCCTTTCTGCGGACAGCTTCTGGCTGTACCCACACCGGGACTTGTATCCCGGTTCGGCCGTTCGCGCTGGGTAGCTCGATGTGCACTATCGCCCTCCACCGGCCGCCTGAAAGCCGCACTGCCGCAATCAAATGACCGTCCACGGCCGGTTCGACGCGGATACCGGCGGCACGCACGCGCAGACTCGGATGCGTGGGCGAGGAGCTGTAGTCTGACTGTCCGATAACAGGGTCTATCGAGCGCATAGAGATCGACACCGGCTCCGACGGACCGTAGAGATGGATGACCCTGCTTCCGGTCTCCCACCGCAAACGAAGCGGCGGCCCGGTCTGCGACGAGATGTCACAGACCGGGCCACCACCTTGCTTCTCATTCACACTCCCACTATATCGAACATATGTTCGTCATTTTTTCCGCGGAAAAGCCTAGTGGCCGCCCTGTCGCGCCTTGCCGAGGGTCTCGAGGATGATGTCTATCTGGGCGGTGTCGAGTACTTCGATGAGTGCTGACGCGAGAATCGTCGGGTCGGCGCGCAGGCGCTTGAGTGCGCGGACGGCACTGGCTGGCGTCGGGTCTTTCGACGCCGGTTTGCGATCGGCCGGGTCTTCGGTACCCTCGCCACTCCCCTGCTGTTCGCGTTTGGCAAGGGCTTTGGACCATGCTTCGACCTGACTAGCCATGGGGAGTCGGCCGATCTCGCGGGCGTCCCTGATTGCCATTTCGCCCGCTCGTACTTCTTCTTGGAGGTCAGGGTGAAGGTCGAGTAGGCGCTTGCGCTGGGAGATCCACGTCGCTGACCTTCCCAGCCGTTCTGCGGCGGCGTTAGCGCTGCCAAGTTCGGCGACGAGCTGGCCTACTGCTTTGGCTTCCTCTACGACGTCGAGGTTCTGGCGGTCGATGTTCTCGGCGATCGCTGCCCATATGATCGACTCGCGCGTTGTTGCGAGGGTGTCCTGTACGACGACGTCGAGACCGGCTCGACCGTATTGGCGACCAGCTGCGAGGCGTCGGCAGCCGTTGACGACGATCCATCGCGCTTCGCCGATGACATCTCTATCCTCGGGCCATAGCTCAAGCCATCTAGCTTTGGTGATGACTGTGGCCGGTTGTAGCTGCCGCTCGGCGATCGACGCGAGGTCGTCGAGAGACCCCACAGTATCGCGCGGGTTCCGCGGATTCGGAGTGAGGTGCTCCAGCGGTACGTTCGCGCGGAATTGCTGTTCGACCGGTCGGCGGCGATCGACAGGCGAGGTATCCGACGAGACGGAGGAACCGAGGGTTGAGAGGTCGACGCGTCCTCCTCGTTTGGTTGCCATATTTACACCCGCTCTGAGATCTCGTCGGTGAGCTTGTGGAAGTCCTGCCGTGCCTGTAGGGATGCGCGATTGGCGTCGTACTCGGTAACGACCACGCCTTGGGCGGCAGCGCGAGTGTGGACCTTGTAGCGACGGATGACTGTGTTCGCAAGGTTAGTCCCCCACCCCATTTCCCGAATGAAGCCCTGGGTCTGGGTCAGATCCACATCCCCGTCACGTGGGTCCCAGTTGTTGATGACCAAGATGAAGGGCAGTCCCCTGGGTTCGACGACCTCGCGGATTGTCCTGACTGTCGGCTGGAATGCGAGCGGTTCAGGAGGAATGGGGATGATCACGAGGTCTGATACGTCGAGGGCTTCACTGAGGAGCAGACCACCGAGGCCGTTCTCGGAGGACCCCGGGTGGTCCCCTATCCATCCTGGGGTGTCGACATAGACATGGCGGACGCCGGGAATATTGACGGCGCGGCTGATCTCGCCTTCGGTGGCGGCGTCGGCGACCATGAACGGAAGGTCCTCGGCGCGGTCAGCCCACCAGACAGCAGAACCTTGAGGGTCGATTGATACCGCGAGGACGGGCGGGACATCATCAGTAGGTGACGCGAGGGCATCGTTCTTGACCGCCGCCAGGTTCATGGTGATCGTCGATTTGCCGACGCCACCCTTCTGATTCAGGACGATATGAGTTGCCATGGATATTCCTCCGTATGCTTCGCCGCGTGCGCGGCTACTTCGGGATTTTTCCGCGGAAAAACACGGACTGAGCGAGATGCACTGTTTGCTGTGCGCTTGTCGATAACGCTACTACACCCACTGCGTCCGGTCGAGGCGGCACGCCCATTTTTCCGTGGAAAAATAGACCAGTATCGTTCCGTGTATGGCCGAGCACTACTTGTCTATCGCAGAGATAGCCGAGCGCGCGAACCTGTCTGTCAATACGGTGCGCAGCTATGCGCGGCGCGGCATCCTTCCTCCTCACGCAGTGACGGTCGGCAACGCCAAGGGGTACCGGCAAGATGTCATTGCCGCCTGGATCGAGGATCGAACGCCCTATTAGAGAGGTTCCGTGGATAGCGATGGGTAGGCAAGTCTCCGCGGGACGAAGTGTGAGTTCACAATTTTTCCGCGGAGAAACCACTACGCGTGAATGTGGTGAATGTGTGAGCATCGGGCGACCGGTTCGCGTTCGAGTCCGGATGTCGGATCCAGCTCCCAGCCATACTCGCTACAGCGGTCGCACTCGTTGATTGCTCGGCGCCGCGCGGCGGCTTCAGCCTCTTGGGCGAGGATGGCGGCTGCGGGTCGGTCGTCGAGGTTGTCCTTACCGTGCCATTTGAGGATGCCGGCGAGGAGTTTGATGGGGTGGTGTGGGTCGGTGGCGATCCAGTGTCCGGTGATGCCTCGGTAGTCGCGGATGAGTTGGTTGATGTCGGCTGATACCCAGTTGTGGGCTGCTGGTGCGGTCAGCAGTGGTGCCCAGCCTTTGGCCGAGTGTCGGTGTGCCCAGCGCGGTGTTTGTGGGTCTGAGAGCCAGTGAGCGGCGAGTTTGACCGCTTGTGGATCGACTGCACGATGTTTCCGCTTCGACCCAGCCCTTTCGTCGGTGCTGTCGCGCGGAGCGCGGCGCTTTTCTTCACAGGCGGAGCCTGTGTCGTGCTCTAGTGAGTGAAATCTTTCGTGAGATAGGGCCCTAAAGGGACCCCTTCGGGGATGGGGTGTCACCGACTTGTTCGGGCGGGGATCGAGGCGTTCTTTGAGCTGGTTGACCTGTGGATTACGGGGCGGGTGCAGCGCCCACACTGACGCCCATCCGCGACCTTTGTCGCGGACGCGCCAGGAGGCCATGCGTTCGCGGTAGGTGCGTTGGCGGCCGCGCATGATTTCGGTGGCTAGGCCGAGGGCTCGCATGAGGCGGGTAGCGCGTTGGATGACGGCTTTGGATAGTCCGGTGATGGCCTGGAGGGTGGCGACCGCTGGGCGGCTGCCTCGTCCGTTGGTCCAGTCGGCGAAGTGTGCGCGGGCTGCGCAGACGGCGCGGAAGGCTTTTCGGCTGACGCCGCCGCGGCCGTGGACGTCGCAGACCAGGGGACGGACGGTCCGGTAGTGGAGTTGGTAGGCGATGTCGGCTTTCATGAGCCAGTCGATGTCGGTGGTCCAGCACGCGATGCCTTGGTGTGCGTCTGGGGGGAGTGCGAGCGTCGAGGGTCGGTGGATGCCGAGTGAGCGCAGCAGGTACGGCCCGGTGCGTATCTGCCCGCGGCGGCGGAGGAGCGGCGAGGACCCGCGGTAGAGGCGGGTGCCGCACGCACGCGCGTAGAGGGCAGCCGAGCGAGGCCCCGACACCGGCATAGGGCGGGGTAGGGGAGTGGTGGTGTCGACGTCGACCACAAGGGTCGAGCGCGCCGTCGACGACACGCAATGTGCACCGATGCGATCGGTGCTTGCAAGTGATTCAGGGTGCGCGCTACCCTGAGACCAGACCGTCAAGTCAAGTCCCTTTCGGGTAGCTGCGATTTATTCGGGGCTGGGACTCAGGGGTGGTGCCCTGGAATCCGAGAACTTCAGAAAGGCCCTCTAGTTGTCGCTAGGGGGCCTTTTCCTTTGTCCCGAAGTCTCCGCAGTGCTCTTCAGTTTTTCTCGCGCCACTTGTCAACCTTCTGGCGCGCCGTAACGGCAGGTTCGGGAGGTGTTGGGCCCTCACCCGCGGCAGAACTATCCGGTGAGGCGCAGGGGCAGCACCTCCTGTGCAGGGGTTATGGGCTGGCTCTCCGCTTGGAGAACTAGGGCGGCGAAGTAGTCGACGAGCGTGAGTCCGTGCTTCTGTGCCCCACGTTTGAACGCCGCTTCAACGTCGGGGTCGACCCACATGTTGCGGCGGACGAGTCCGTCTTGGTGTTTCTTTGGTCTGCCAGCCATGCGTGCAATTATTGCTGGCAGAAATGGAAGATCGTCGGAGCGACACGCCGAAACCTCGATACATAATGTGGACGGATTCGCCCGTTCGATCATCACAAGGGCATCATAAAGGAACCTCAAGGAGGAAGAAATGGCAGACGAACGTGTGTCAGGTCCCGGTACGACGGCGGTGTTCACGGCGAAGATGCGAGCGTTGGAGACGGATCGGCCACAGCCCCTGATCGTTGACCCGCTCGCTCAGAGTTTTGTCGATGCATCGGGACTGGACTACGGGATGGTGTCGGTATCGGCTATGACAGGCCAGCGGCTGTTTGAGTCGAATGTGATCCGCACGTGGTGGCTGGATCGTGAAGTGCGAGCGGCGATTGCTGCTGGCTGTGTTCAGGTCGTGATCCTTGGATCGGGGCTCGACTCCCGCGCCTTCAGGTTGGCGACACCGGGGACAAAGTTCTTCGAGGTCGAGTCCTCGGCGCTCGCAGCGTTCAAGCGGGACGCTATCGCGGCCACTGGAAGGTCCCCGGTGGGGGAGTGGTCGCAGGTAGAGGTCGGAATAGACGACGAGTGGCCAGCGGCGCTGGCAGCCGGAGGCTACGACGCGACTGTGCCCACTTGCTGGGTGGCAGAAGGAATGTTCTACCTGACCGACGACGAAGCGTCCCGTGTGCTGACGGCGGCGCGGTCGATGTCTGCGCCGGGTTCCCGATTCCTGGCTGCGCACTTCGGGCAGGGCTCGTTGGACGAAGCTCAGACGCGCGAGATGTCGACGGAGGCGCAGGAGCACTCCGGTCGGGGGTTCGCTTCGGTGGTAGTCGATCCATCCTCGTGGGCGCAGAGTCACGGGTGGGAGATCGTCTCGGCCCGCACCATCGGGGACGTCGGTCAGGAGCTCGGCAGAAGGGTCGTGTACTCGACTGCGGAGAAGCCTGGCACGGAGTACACGTGGTTGATCAGCACGCGTTGTTAGTGTCCGCGAGTTCGACTTGGAGGCTGTAGGCGGCGATCGGGTTGCGGGCGGCTGACCACAGATGTCGGCGACGGCCGTCGGGCACTGGAAGGTTCGGAAGGACAGCGTCGGGTCGAGCTGAGCGAGCGGCCTTCCACTCGTCGGTGCGCTTGCGGAGAAGGCGGTACCGGCGCCACCGGGTCGGCAAGCGATGCAAGGGGTAGATGGACAACGTGATTCCGAATGACCCGACGACGAGCAGAAGCAGGGTAAGGGAGATGGTCGACACGTTGTGCAGGTACCAGCTCTCATCGGGCTGGTCGCCCTGGACCTGCTGCACGGCAAGATTGACGATCTTGTTGGCGATATAGAGGCACGCCGCACCAGCCGTGATGGCCCAACCCAGAAGCGCGACGGCGAAGCTTCCTCGCCGGACGACGATGAAGGCTTGCACCGCAAGGATAAGGTTCACAAGTCCAGCTGCACCGATCGATCCAAGGAAGACCGCCCAGTAGGACCAGGTCGCCGCGTCCCAGGGCATGGGCACCGTGGCCGTGATGTAGCTGCTAGCGGGGCTTTGAGGGATCGCGGAGGCGGCGAATGAAATGATCATGGCTGCGGCGATGACGGCTTGGATCGCGGCGGCTAATCGGAGCGATGAGCGTCGACCGGTGAGATCAAGCATGACCAGGACCGCCGGCACTGCGACGAGCGCGCCGAGCGTCATCCCGACAAGTGTCATCACGTTGTGCACGTGAGTGAGTTTGTAGAGAGCGGGTTCAGCCCAGCGGTCGGCAAGATTCGGCGTCCGGGCGAGTTTGGCGAGCGCTGCAAAAAGAAACGTCTGCGTGTAGGCCCACCAGGCGACACTCGGCCGCGAGGGGATGTGCAGCAGTCGCCAGATGCCGATTGTGAGAAGTCCACCGCACAAAACGACAGTGAGGATGGTTCCCATGTCACGGCCAGCCGAAGACTGTGGCGGCGCGGTCGAGGATGCGTTGTTGCCTGAGGGTAGCTTTCCGGCCGTCTGGGAGAAGGTTAGATCGGTACTCGTCAGCTCTAGAGATGAGCAGTCGAGCGAACCATTCGGCCTGCCGCTCGTAGGGATGGTCGTAGTTCGACCGGGTGAGAGGCGTGCAGGGTGTTCCGAAGATGGCTGCGAGGAACCTCTCTGGAATCGCTGGAAACATCTGCTGTAAGTAGCTGGTGCGATCGGCGTGAGATAGCTCGTGTGCGAGGAGAATGTGGCCCAGTTCGTGCGCGATCGCGACTTCTCTCTGCACCTCGGTGAGTCGATCGCTAACGTAGATCCGGTCGAGGGCGTCTTCTCCCAGCCATGCTGCAGTGCAGTACGGAGCTAGATCGTCAGGCAGTGGCGCCACCACGATGGGACGGTCGTTGTCGAGGGAAAGCTGAGCGATCAGCGCAGTGATCGACCACGGGCGGTGCATAGGAAGACCATCAACGAGCTTCTTCGCAATGGCGTAGTCGCGGTCAGCCAAGGGATTGCAGCGCAGCGATCGCCTTGTCGTCGAGGTGTCCAGTCCGACGGAGAGCAAGCAGCCCCGAATTGTTATCGGCAAGGGTGAGAATGGTCCTCACCTGCGTTTCA